>CAUJEL010000215.1 GCA_963169875.1 Candidatus Zhuqueibacterota bacterium | reverse complement strand
GACTCCGGGACATTTGATCCAGTTCGCCGATGGCAGCAATCCGTTGGCGCTCTCATTTCAGTTAGGCCAGAAAGACCTCGAGCTGCTGGTATTGATCAATGCGCATCATGAAGAAAGCGCCGAGTTCGTCCTGCCAAAAGGCAACTGGCACATCCTGGTCAATGGCGATAAAGCCAGCGCAGAGCCACAGATGAAGTTGACCGAGCCGGATATCATTTTACCGCCGACAACGGGCATGGTTCTGACGAAATAATGCTTCTTGCGATTACAACAGGCTATGGTTGTGTGACATAGCCTTTTTTTATTTCAATTGATTTCCACCTTTCATTTTCCTAACTTACGAATCGTTAATTTTGAGAGGTGGCGTATGCAGTTCACCTTTTCCACCGCGGTCGAGATCCGATTCGGATCCGGATCTCTGGACACACTGGCGGAAAACGCGGCCGGTCATGGCAATCGCGCGCTGGTATTCATCAACCACGCGCTCTTTGAACAACAGGATGTGGTGCAGTGGATCGAGGAGTCGTTCAAAAAGCTCACCGTGCGGGTGAACTTCATCGCCCTCCCCAGCGCTGAACCCCTGGCAGATGATATCGACCGCTGGACAAAAATGGCGCAAGACCTGGAGACGCAGGTGATTGTGGCGATTGGTGGCGGCAGCACGATAGACACCGCCAAGGCGGTCTCCGGCATGGTCAACAATCCCGGTTCTGTGCGCGATTACCTGGAGGGTGTGGGTAAACTGACGCTGCGTCAGCCGGCTCTGCCCCTCATCGCCATTCCCACCACAGCCGGCACGGGCAGTGAAGTCACCAAAAATGCCGTGCTCACCGTACCGGAACTCAACGTCAAAAAAAGCCTGCGCAGTCCGTTTTTACTGCCGCGGCTGGCTCTGCTCGATCCAACCCTCACCCTCACCCTGCCGCCCTTGTTGACCGCGGAGACCGGCATGGATGCATTGACCCAATTGATCGAATCCTGTGTCTCGATCAAATCCAATCCGCTGACCCAGACCTTGTGTTTAAAAGGCATAGCCCTGGCCGGGCGCTTTCTCGACCGTTCGGTGCAAAACGGCCGTGATATCGAAGCGCGCGAGGGCATGATGCTGGCAAGCCTGCTCAGCGGCATGGCCTTGGCCAACTCCGGACTCGGCGCCGCGCACGGCATCGCCGCAGCCCTGGGCGGAACTTGTGGCGTGCGCCACGGACGCGCCTGCGCTGTGCTGCTGCCACACGTGATGAACGCCAATCTGCCGGTCTGCGTTTCCACTTTTGCGGAAATCTATCGCGCCTTCAGCGGACAATGCGAAAGCAATGAATGGATCGCAGCAGAAAAAGGCATCGCCGCGGTGAGCGATCTGGCGCGCCGAATCGGCATTCCCGAGCGATTTGACGCAGACGAAGTGGACCCGCGCCTCGCGCCCGCGCTGGTGCGAGGCGCCCAGGGCTCCAGCATGAAAGGAAACCCCAAAGTATTGAGTGATGCTGAAATAGATAAAATTGTGCAGGCTGTTCTCAGCCGGAATTTAGTCCTAAACTGAGCGATTACCTTAACCTTGCGAAGGTTGCCCATGTGCACCAATCGCTCAGTTTGGATAAGTATCGGCGATACAGAAATACAACGAGTTGTGCACGCTGTCCTCAGGCTACATCAAAACCGACGCCGACTGCGAACTTGAATCTTGAAGAGGTCTCTATGGCAGAACTGAAAACCAAAGCAACCGATGCGGACATCACCACATTTTTGCAAAACATAGACGATGCCGAAAAACGGCGTGATTGCGAAACCCTGATGGCGCTCATGGCCCGCATCACCGGGGAAGAAGCCAGGATATGGGGAGATGGCATCATTGGATTTGGCAGCTATCACTATAAATCCGCCAGCGGCCGCGAGGGCGATTGGTTTCGCATGGGCCTTTCACCACGCAAACAAAACATCACCATTTATATACTCTCCTATCTGGACAAATTCCCCGAGCTGCTGGCCAGATTGGGCAAGTACAAAACCGGTAAATCGTGCATATATATCAAGAGCGCCAAGGACATTGATCTCGGTGTACTGGAAGAGCTTTGCCGCGTTTCGCTGGATCATCTCATGGGAGCCGAGAATAAGTAATGGCTGGTGCCGAATCCGTTATTACATGAACGCCGCAGAATTCCCATTGCCCTGGTGAGAACGATGATTCATCACGGGTAATAACGGAGTTCGCCAAGTACGCAGAGGTGGCTGATGTATCTGGCCCAAAATTCACACGTCTCTCTGCGCATCTTTGTTTCTGCTACGCCTTTGCAATAAACAGAACTTCTCGTTTACGACTGGCTGGTACCAGACGCCCGACGGATTAAAATTTTAAGCAACGGTTTTGGTGTAGCATCAAATTTTGATAATATTTATTAATTTTCAAAAATCATGAATCCGGCAGACGCCTGGGCCTGGAAACGGATTCACTACCTGGAGCATCATTTGGATCACAAACCCCTCACATCCGTCTTGATCAAACCCGCGGGACCGGACTGCAATCTGTCCTGCCACTACTGCTTCTATCTGCAGAAATCCGAATTTTTCCCGGGCGCTTCACATCGCATGACTGAACCGGTTTTGCGTGAGATGGTTCGCAAGGTCATGCATCAAGGCGAGAACCAGATCAATTTCGGCTGGCAGGGCGGCGAACCCACGCTGATGGGCCGGCATTTTTTTGAAATAGCCGTCCACTACCAGAAGCGCTGCGCCCGACAGGGACAGGAGGCCAGCAATGCGCTGCAAACCAACGGACTGCTCATTGATGAGAATTGGGCCGCTTTCTTGCGCGAACATCAGTTTCTGGTGGGTCTCAGCTTCGATGGACCACCGCATATCCACGACCGCTATCGTACCTTTGCTGGCGTGCGTCCCAGTTGGGAGCGCGTCGCCGCGGCCCGCGATACCCTGCTCCGGGCCGATGTCGCCGTTAATTCACTGATCGTGGTCAATGATTACAGCGTTCGCCATGCCCGGGAAATATACGAGTTCCATAAAGAAAATGGACTCACCTACATGCAGTTTATCCCCTGCATCGAGCCCGATGTGATGCATACTGACACACCGGCCCCCTTCTCGGCGCCGGCTGATGCCTATGGTGACTTTCTCATCGAACTGTTCGACCTGTGGCGCGGTGATTTCCGCAACGGCCGGCCAACGACTTTTGTGCGCTGGTTCGACTCCCTCTTTTTCACTTACGTTGGCTATCCGGCGCCGGAATGCACGCTCTTGCCAGAGTGCGGCAGCTATGTCGTCATCGAACATGATGGTTCTGTC
This sequence comes from Candidatus Zhuqueibacterota bacterium, assembly GCA_963169875.1. Classification (GTDB taxonomy): domain Bacteria; phylum Zhuqueibacterota; class Zhuqueibacteria; order Residuimicrobiales; family Residuimicrobiaceae; genus UBA2214. The sequence goes on along the minus strand of CAUJEL010000215.1, from coordinate 4,899 downwards.
TATTCCTGTGATTTTTATGTCGATGAAGCCCATCGCCTGGGGACCATCCAGCAAGATGAAATCGGCGAGCTGCTGAACAACAGCACGCAGAAACAATTCGGCTTGAATAAAAGTATTTTACCCGAAACATGTAGAATCTGTCCGTGGCTTGAGCACTGTTATGGCGGATGTCCGCGCGAAAGGATTTTTTCAGCGGACGGCCTCAACGTTTTTTGTGCAGCCTGGAAAAAATTCTTTGCCTATGCCGATCCATGGTTCCGCGAATTGGCGGAGCGATGGAGAAAAAACAATAACTCTGTTTAGCGTGATAAAATTTCAGCCAGAACTCTTAACCTGAATAATTCACCGCCAAGGGCGCAGAGGTACGCAAAGAAAAGAAAAACATGGAAATGACATTGATAACAACTTTGATGATTGAGATATAATTTTAAGCAAAAATTGTTCGATAATTATAATAAAATTGGCTCGGCGGCATCAAGCGCTCGGCGGTTTAGGAATAGAACAGGTCAAGAAAAGATGCCTTGTAATTCTATTCAACATTAAAAATAACAAATTATCCTTTGTGCGCTTCGCGGTAGAATAGTTTGTTTGCGTTGGTTATACATCAGACATGCCAGACCAACCCGGAAACCTCTATGGAAAAGGAGAGAGTCCCATGCACTGGATTGCGGAAATGATCACCAGGATCGACAGCTTTATCTGGGGATTGCCATTGATCGTCCTGTTGTTCGGAACCCATCTTTATCTCACCATCCGGCTGCGCTTTCCGCAGCGTTACATTTTCAAGGCCATCAAATTATCTGTCACGCGCGACAAGGATGCCGAGGGTGATGTCAGCCAATTCGGCGCCCTGACGACCGCGCTGGCCGCCACCATTGGCACGGGCAACATCGTCGGTGTGGCGACCGCCGTGGCCATCGGCGGCCCCGGCGCTGTGCTGTGGCTGTGGCTGACCGGCGTGTTCGGTATCTCCACCAAATATGCCGAGGCGCTGCTGGCGGTCAAATATCGCATCAAAACGCCCTCCGGCCAGATGGCGGGCGGCCCCATGTATGTGCTGGAACACGGACTAAAAGCCAAATGGCTCGGTATTGTCTTTGCGGCCTTGACGGCCGTGGCTGCCTTCGGTATCGGCTGCATGGTGCAGGCCAATTCCATCTCCAGTCTGGCATCGAGCACGTTTCATATACCAACCTGGGCCATCGGTCTCGTTTTGGCCGTTCTCACTGCGGTGGTGATCCTGGGCGGCATTAAAAGCATCGCCCGTGTCTGTGAAATTCTCGTGCCCTTTATGGCCGTTTTTTACGTTCTGGGCTGCATCATCATTCTGGTCATGGATCATGAGACCCTGCCGGCTACCATCCGCCTCATAGTCGATTCGGCGTTTAACGGTCACGCAGCCCTGGGAGGCTTCACCGGCGCCACCATGCTCATGGCCTTGCGTTACGGCGTCGCCCGCGGGCTTTTTTCCAATGAATCGGGCTTGGGCAGCGCGCCCATCGTCGCGGCCGCGGCACAGACGCGCAACCCGGTGCGCCAGGCGCTGGTCTCCTCCACCGGAACTTTCTGGGACACCGTTGTGGTCTGCCTCATAACCGGCCTGGTCATTGTCAATTCGGGCGACTGGGTAGGCGGCAAGGACGGCGCCCTGCTCACCAAATCGGCATTCGCCCACATCCCGGTCATCGGCCCCATCGTCCTCACCATCGGATTATTGACCTTTGTTTTCTCGACCATTTTGGGATGGTCCTATTACGGCGAAAAAGCGATCGAATACCTGGTGGGCAAAAAGGCAATATTACCTTACCGCGTCCTGTGGTGTATCGCGGTCTATTTTGGCTCGGTTTTTTCGCTGCAGTTTGTCTGGGATTTCGCTGATCTCGCCAACGGCATGATGGCTATTCCGAATCTGGTGGCACTGCTGGCCCTGAGCGGCGTGCTGGTCCGCGAGACCAGGGAGTATCTGTGGGAAAACCGGCTGTGACGGAATGTCCGTCCCCGGACAAGACCGGGTGTGCCGGACCCGGGCAAGCCGGGCCAGACAAACCCGCAGCCGGGGAAAAAACAGCCTTCACGGCGCGCGTCATCGCGCTCATCAAACAGATACCACCGGGCCGGGTGGCCACCTATGGGCTCATCGCCGCCCGGGCGGGCAACCATCGCAGCGCACGCCAGGTGGCACGCATCCTGCACAGCTGCTCGGATACGGAGGGACTGCCCTGGCACCGCGTTGTCAATCAGCAGGGCAAAATCGCCCTGGGCCCCTTCTCCGGGTACGAGGTGCAGAGAGCTCTGCTGGAACAGGAAGGCATTCAATTTAGTCTGCAGGGCCGCATTGATTTGGAAAAGCATCTGTGGATCCCGCAGGAAAAACCGTCAAATTAACCTTTGCATTTATGGTTTTGGTTTGTTACCATAAATAATAGGGATTTTCCCATGTACATCAGCATAAAATTTGCCACCTTCACAAGGCTGAAGCAATCGCCCGGTTCAGGTGGTCGTCATCTTTATTGTGCCCATCAACGTAAAATTTCTGGAAAGGAGTATCTCATGAAAAAACTCATCACCCTCATCTTCGTCGCCCTGGCGGTTTTCTCGCTGCATCAGGATGCGCTGGCATTGATCGGCGTGGGTCCGCGCGTCGGTTATTACAAAACAGAGGATGCGGACAAGGCGCAGATTTTTGTCGGTGCGGCCGCCCGTTTCAAACTCTTCGGCCTCGGCGCTGAGGCCGCCATCGATTACCGCTCCGAGAAATACGGCGACGGCGCCGTCACGGTGCGCAGCTGGCCGGTGCAAGTCTCCGCCCTCTATTATCCACTGCCCATCATCTACGGGTTGGTGGGTGCCGGCTGGTATCATGCCACACTGGACTATGATGAAGCCAAAATCGGTGTCGCCAAAATGGAAGATGAAACCACGACCACCATGGGCTATCATATTGGTGCGGGCGCGGAACTGCCTCTGGGCGGCATCAAACTCGTCGGCGATATCCGCTATGTGTTCCTCAATTATGATTTCGATGAAGTGCCCGGCATGGGCGACACCAAATCCGATTTCTACGCCATCACCGTGGCGATGCTGTGGAATTTCTAGGTGATAATCAAATAAACTTGAGGTTGGTAATCGTTAAACTCATCAGGAGAAACCTATGAAACCAGGTAAATTTTTTGCAGTCGCACTATTGACCATGTTCACCCTGATCACACTCAGTGAGCAAACCCTGCTGGCCCAGGTGACCTTGCCGCGTCCCAGCCCCAAAGCGAGTCTGACCCAGACCGTCGGTCTTACGGAAGTAACCATCACCTACTCGCGCCCGGGCGTCAGAGGCCGCGAAATCTGGGGCAAACTTGTCCCCTACAACGAAGTGTGGAGAACAGGTGCCAACGAAGCCACGACCGTTTCCTTTGGTGATGACGTGTTGATAGAAGGCCAGCCCCTCGCTAAAGGCAATTACAGCATCCATACCATCCCGACCACGGGGGCCTGGACGGTCATTTTCAACAAAGTAGCCGATCAGTGGGGCTCCTATTCCTACAAACCTGAAGAGGATGCCCTTCGCGTCCAGGTTCAGCCGCAAAACGTGCCCTTTGTCGAACGCATGCAGTTCACAATAGATGACATGACCGACACCACCGCGATTGTTGCGATGAGCTGGGAAAAAATGCGCGTCGCTTTCAAAATGCAGGTCAACACGACTGGCAAATTTATGAAAACAGCACAAACGGCCCTGAGTCCACGTCAGCTTTTCTACGCCGCCCAGTATGCCTATCAAAATAACACCAACCCCGAACAGGCCGGCAAATGGCTGGATGCTTCCATCCTTTTGGAAGAAAACTATCAGAATCTGAGTTACAAGGCCAACCTTCTTGCCAAAGAGGGCAAAATCAAGGAAGCCGTAAAATACGGCGAAAAAGCGGTGGCGATCGGCAAAGCTGCGACGCGAACACCCGCAGATCTCGCAACATTTGAGAAACAAGTACTGGATTGGAAAAAAAGCAAAAAATAATTTCAACAGATCAGGGCTGCCCAAAACGCAGCCCTGTTTTACTCAACAACATGCAGCTCACAGAAATCCATCGCACCACCTCACAATCTTTGCTAATCTGAAATTTGCGCAGGCCATGCCATCCATAGCCGCCCGATTATGGAGATACCAATCCAATGAAAAATTATTCTCTTTTCATTATTTTCCTCCTGGCCGTTCAAATACAGGCCTCTGATTTCACCTCCCCAAATGGCAAATTGAATTTTTCTTTTTTTCTCAATCCCGCGGGAGAACCCTGCTATGCACTCTCGCTGCACAACACGCCCGTCATCACTACGAGCCGGTTGGGAATTGCATTGAAGGATCAGACAGGCCTGACTGACCAATTTCAAATCGTACAAACTGATATTTCTCAAAAAGATGAAACCTGGGAACCGGTGTGGGGGGAAGAGCGCAGTATCCGCAATAATTACAATGAAATTGTCGTCACGCTGCAGCGACAGGAGCCCCAACAACGGCGCATGATCCTGCGTTTCCGGCTCTACGATGAGGGACTCGCGTTCCGCTACGAATTTCCGGCGCAACCCCATCTTGGCTACTTCACAGTCAGTGACGAAAAAACAGAATTCTGTCTCACGGGCGATCACAAAGCCTGGTGGATTCCCGGCGATTACGACACCAACGAATACGACTATTGGGCCACGCCCCTGAGCGGCGTCGATGCCTTTCGCGGTCAATCCTACGGCGAGATCGCCGTGCGCACCCTCATCGCCGCCAATGCCGTGCAGACGCCGCTGATGATGAAAAGCAGCGATGGACTCTATATAAATCTCTTTGAGGCAGCACTGGTCAACTATCCGGCCATGAATCTGCTCATCGACCAAAGCAAATTCATCCTCACCAGTCAACTG
>CAUJEL010000214.1 GCA_963169875.1 Candidatus Zhuqueibacterota bacterium | reverse complement strand
GCGCCCAAAATCGCAATCAATCGTACCGTCTCCATCCCGTCGGCTTTCAAGCAGTGCGAGATCAACGGCCGCATCGATAATTACGCCCTGGCAGGAGGTAAAATCACCGGCGAGCACAAGGGCGATTTTCCCTTCGATGACACCGATGTCTACAAGGTGATCGAGGGCGCCTCCTATGCGCTCGCGGTTCAATACGATGAAAGGCTTGACGCCTATCTCGACAGTGTTATCACACTGATCGCTGCTGCACAGGAGCCGGACGGCTATCTCTACACCTGTCTCACCAACCGATGCGACCGGCTCAAGCGCTGGTACGGCAACGGCCGCTGGGACCGGCTCAACAGTCATGAGCTTTACAACTGCGGGCATCTCTATGAAGCAGCGGTCGCTCACTTTCAGGCCACCGGCAAAAGGAATCTGCTCCACGTGGCCATCAAAAATGCCGATCTCGTCGATCAGGTCTTTGGTCCGGCTGCAGGGCAAAAAAAGGTTCCCTCCGGACATCCCATCATCGAGATGGCGCTGGTGAAGCTCTATCGCGTCACCGGAGAGGAGCGGTATTTGCGGCTGGCCAAATTTTTTATCGATGAAACCGGCAGGGGCAGCGACGGGCATAAGCTGAGCGCGTACAGTCAGGATCACGAGCCCATTCGCGAGCAGGAGGAGGCGGTGGGGCATGCCGTGCGCCTGGGCTATCTCTATGCCGGCGTCACCGATGTCGCCCATTTGCTGGGCGATGCGGCCCTGCTGGATGCTTCCAAGCGGGTCTGGAAAAATGTGGTTGCGAAAAAATTGTATCTCACCGGCGGCATCGGTTCGCGGGCCCAGGGCGAGGGCTTTGGTCCCGACTGTGAACTCAACAACATGACCGCCTATTGCGAAACCTGCGCGTCCATTGCCAATGTCTACTGGAACTACCGCCTCTTTCTCAGTGATCCCGATGCCGTCTATTATGATGTGCTCGAACGCACCCTGTACAACGGGGTGATCGCCGGCGTGTCATTGAAAGGCGACGCCTATTTTTATGACAATCCGCTGGAATCCGAGGGCAGTCACGAGCGCGCGCCCTGGTTCGGCTGCGCCTGCTGTCCGGGCAACATCACGCGGTTCATGGCTTCCATCCCGGGATATATCTACACGGCTTCGGATCAGGCCCTTGCGGTGAACCTGTTCATCGGCAATGAAGCGCGGATCAAGGTGGGCAGGGATACCGTCGTCCTGGCGCAGACCACGCGGTATCCCTGGGATGGCAAGATCGCCATCAAATTTCTTCGATCCGCGGAGAATCCCATCGACCTTATGGTGCGCATTCCCGGCTGGTCCCGGGGCCAGGCCGTGCCATCAGATCTCTACCGATTTACGGATGCTGATTTTCAGCCGCCAGAATTCATCCTGAACGGCGCGCCGGGCGATGCAAAAATTGTAAAGGGATATGCTCACTTGCGGCGAAAGTGGCAGTCGGGCGATGTGCTGGAAATTTCACTCCCCATGCCGGTGCACAAGGTCGTGGCGCAGCAAAAGGTGGCGTTCGATCGCGGCAAACTGGCTTTGCAGCGCGGGCCTTTGGTCTATTGTTTCGAAGACAAGGATCACGATAACACCTGGATGTTCGATTGGTTCATCCCGGAAAAAGAAGCGGTTAAACATCAGTTCGAACCGGGATTATTGGATGGCGTGGTGACGCTCTCGCTGACTGGCTATCAATTAAATCAAAAGGGCGAAGCTGCAGCCGCCCCTATGAAAGCCATTCCCTATTATGCCTGGAACAATCGCGGCAAAGCCTCCATGCTGGTGTGGATGCCGAGAAGCGCTGCTGATGTTCATACCCGAACCGGGCAGGGATTGGAGGCCGGTGCGGCCGTATCATCGTCGATTGGCTGGGTGACGGGACTCCATGACGGATTTACCCCGCGTCATTCCGCGGATGTCGACAAGCTCTATCAATACTTCTGGCTGAAAAAAGGGACGCCCGAGTGGGTGCAGTACGATTTTGACGAGCCGCGGCTGCTTTCACAAGCGGATGTGTATTGGCTCCATCTGGATCATTATGACGGCGATTATCGCGCGCCGCAATCCTGGAACCTGATGGTCAAGGACGCACAGGAGCAATGGCTGCCGGTGAAGACGAACGATCCCTATGGTGTCGCGCTGGACAGCTTCAATCACGTCCGATTTGCGCCTGTTATCACCAAAAGCATCCGTCTGAATGTTCAGCTGCAGAAAGAGGCCTCGGGCGGGATATTGGAGTGGCGGGTTCGCTAAGACAGCAACCACGGAAGACACGGACCACACGGAAGACATGATGCAAACGAAAACCACAGACCACACAGAAGATACGGACCACGCGGAAGACACGGAAAAATAGTACAAATCATTTTCCGTGTAGTCCGTGATTTATCTTATGACTCTTTCAATTTCAGCTTTGGGAAAATGCCCAAAATTAATGAGAAACCCCAGATGCAGCTCTGTCGCTTTCAGATAATTGTGAATTTGAGCACGGTGTTCATTTTCCAGATTTTTGACGGCTTTGATTTCCAGAATAATAGAATTGTAACAGATAAAATCGGGTTTATAAATTACTTTTAGCGGTTCGTCTTTGTAATGAAGCAGCAATTCTTTTTGGCTGATAAAGGGTATTTTTTGCTTTGTGAACTCTTTTTCCAAACATTCCTGATAGACACCCTCCAGAAAACCACACCCCATCTCTCGATAGACTTCAAAGACAGCTCCTCTGATTTTGTAACTTTCTTCTTCGAATATCAGATTGGTCATTGAATGCCTCTCATGGACGATATATCTTCCCAAGGCAGCAACCACGGAAAACACGGACCACACCGAAGAGAACAAGAATCATTTTCCGTGTAGTCCGATTGTTCCGTGGTTAATTCTATTGAAAAGGATTTTCAGTCGAATAAAAAATTAATACAAATCATTTTCCGTGTAGTCCGATTGTTCCGTGGTTAATTCTATTGAAAAGGATTTTCACTCGGATAAAACATGCCTTTGGGCTGATTGAACGAGATATCCTGCACCCCGAGCATCCGCGCCGCGGCGAAGAGACTCTTGCCCGCATGCGCAAACGCGACGGCGGTATGGTGCGGGTAGCGTTTTTCGATTAAAACATGGCGATAAAAGCGCCCCAGTTCACGGATGGCAAAAACACCGATGCTGCCGAAGGATCGGGGATTGACGTCCAGCACCTCGCCCAGGGCAATATAGGATTTTAGCTGGGTGTCGGCGGTGGACTGCAGCCGGAAGATGGTGACCGGCCCCGCCTTGATCTGCCCCTCCAGTGTGCCGCGCGTGATATCCGCTTCCTGTCCTGGCTCCATCAAGCGGTGCATGATGAGCTGATATTTCATGCGCGGCGCCACCATGCAGCTCGATGAGGTGTTGCCGCAGTGAAAGCCCATGAAAAGATCGGTCAGCGCATAATCGCCCATGACCGCCCGGTTGGCGTCGTACATGTCCCGGGGCACGGTGTTGTTGATGTCGAGGATGGCTGGGGGCAGCAGCGAAGCGCAGGCGACGATGTACTCGCTCAGCGCGCCATAAATATCGACTTCACAGGAGACCGGAATGCCCTCGGCGGCGAGCCTTGAATTGATATAACACGGCACGTGGCCGAAATACTTTTCAAAAGCGGGCCAGCACTTGTTGGCGAAAATGCCATAGGTGCGGGCGCCGAGGTTGTTTTCCATGAAACGGCGCAGCGCCACTTCATACTGCGCCAGCTTGTCCAACAGGTTCGGATAGGTATTGCCGGCGCCCAGTTCCTGCGCCATGGCGCGGCTGATCTGCGGCAGCATGGGATCGTCCTTGGCGGCCAGGCAGATGTCGTATAGGTCGAGTTCGCTGTTCTCCATGATCTCGATGCCGAGGTCGTAAAGCGCTTTGATGGGCGCGTTGCAGGCGAGAAAATCCTGCGGCCGCGGGCCGAAGGAAAAAATCTTCAGGTTGCGCAGTCCGACGAGAATGCGGGCGACCGGCCAAAAGTCCTGGATCATCAGCGCCACTTCTTCGGCCGTGCCGACGGGGTACTCGGGAATATACGGCCGCAAACCGCGCAGACCAATGCTGTAGGAGGCATTGAGCATGCCGCAATAGGCATCCCCGCGGCCGTTGACCAGATCCGCGGCGGTTTCTTCCGCGGCCGCGGCGAACATGGCCGGTCCGGCAAATTTCTGCGCCAGCATGGTCTCCGGACCCTCCGGACCAAAATTTCCCAGATAGATTACCAGCGCATTGATCTCATGCTGCTTGATTTCTTCGAGCGCCTGGAGAACATGCTGCTCGTTCTCGATGATGGTCTGCAGCTCGACGACGGGAAGCTGCAGCTTCTTGCAGGCAGCGGTCAGGTTTTGCCGGCGTGTGCGCGACAATTCAATCGGAAAACAATCGCGGCTGACCGCGATGAGTCCCAGTTTAATCTGCGGTACGTTTTTCATCTCAGGCTCTGCTTTCTGCTTGTCCATAATAAGCATCCGGTCCATGCTTGCGCCGGTGATGCTTCTCAATTAAACTTTTTTTCAGCGGTGTAACTTGTGGATTTATCTGGCAGGTCCATAAAGCGATTTTGGCCAATTCCTCGAGAATGACGCTGTTTTGCACGGCCTTGTCGACACTTTTTCCCCACGTGAACGGGCCATGTCCCGCCACCAGCACCATTTCCACTTCATCCGCGGAGAGCGCGGCAAAAGTGCGGGTAATCTGGTATCCCGTCTCGATCTCATACTCTTTTTGAATAGCGGCATCCTCCATGAAATCGGTGCAGGGAACCGGGACATGGAGATGGTCCGCGTGGGTGGTGCCGAGAACAGGAATCGCGCGGCCCGCCTGGGCCCAAGCCGTGGCATAGGGTGAGTGCGTGTGCGCCACCGCAGCAACTTTCGGGAAATGAGTGTAGAGCACCAGATGGGTCGGCGTATCCGAGGAGGGTTTGAGCCGGCCGTCCACGATCTGGCCCTGTAAATCCACGACAACCATGTCCTCGGGCCGGAGCGAGGCATAGGGCACACCGCTGGGCTTGATGGCGATGACACCCGCCTCGCGATCGATGGCGCTGACATTGCCGAAGGTGAACAACACCAGACCATGTCGCTGCAGATCCATGTTCCCGGTATATACCCGCTCTTTGAGCGCGTCGTATCGTCCCATGACTTAATCCGTCAATTCCTGCTCGATGAAATGACCAAGTTTCTGATAGCGTTCGTAAATGCGCTGGTACTTTTGTGCATTTTCCGGATTCGGAATATAGGTGGCATCAAATCCACTGCCCATGGCTTTTTGTGCAGCTGACAGTTCCCTGTACAACCCGGCAGCCGCAGCGGCGGCCATAGCGGAACCCAGGGCACAGGCCTGTTCGCTGGCGGCGACTCTGATGGGCCGGTTGATGACATCCGCCGTGACTTGCATGATGAACGGCGATTTCCTGGGAATGCCGCCGATGGCTATGACGCTGTTGATCTCCACCCCCTCACGGATGAAGCGATCGACGATGGCTTTGGCGCCAAAGGCGGTCGCCTCCACCAGGGCGCGGAAAATGCGCGGTGCATCCGATCCGAGACCGAGTCCGGCAATCGCGCCCTTTAAAGCCTGATTGGCGTCTGGCGTGCGCCTCCCGTTCATCCAATCCACAGCCAGGACACCGGACTCTTCGATCGCGATGGCTGCCGCTTTTTCGGAAAGAGCCGGGATGACCAGACCATCGATCTTGTTGATGAGACGTTGGGTTGTGTCTGCATCCAGCATCAGCTCCGGACCGAGCAAATGCTCGACCGGCCACATCAAAACATCCTTGAACCAGGCGTAAATATCTCCAAAGCCCGATTGTCCCGCCTCCAAACCCAGCTGACCGGGCAGGATCGAACCATCCACCTGGCCGCAGATGCCGGCGACGCATCGCTCACCTTGTGCCGGCATGCCGGAAGTGATCATATCGCAGGTGGAAGTTCCCATCACCTTGACCAGCGTGTTGGGTTCGATCTCCGCACCGACCGCGCCGAAATGGGCATCGAACGCACCAACAGCCACCACCACATCGGTATTCAAGCCGAGACGCTCAGCCCACGCCGGCGACAGCGTGCCCGCCGCCTGATCTCCGGTGAAGGTGTGACGATAGAGACGCTCGCGAAGGCCCTTTAACAGCGGATCGAGCCGGACGAGAAATTCCTCGCCCGGAAGCCCCTGCCACAACTCATGCCACATCGCCTTGTGTCCCGCGGCGCAACGGCTGCGTTTCATGGTGATGGGATTGGTGTTGCCCGTCAGCAGGGCGGGAATCCAGTCGCAATGTTCGACCCAGGAAAAGGCGGCCGTGCGGATGGCTGCATCCTCGCGCAGCACATGGAGAATTTTCGACCAGAACCATTCCGATGAATAGACGCCGCCTTCGAACTGCGTGTAATCCACGCCGCCCCACGATTTGGCCAGCCGGTTGATTTCTTCGGCTTCACGGATGGCGGTGTGATCCTTCCAGAGGACGAACATGGCATTGGGGTTTTCAGCAAATTCGGACAGCAGCGCCAGGGGCGCGCCATCTCTATCGACTGGCGCCGGCGTGGAACCGGTGGTGTCGATGCCGATGCCTTTGATTTGCGCCGCTGTGCCGGCCGGTGCTTTGGCCAGGGCGTTTTTGATACAGGTTTCAAGCCCTTCGATATAGTCCAGCGGATGCTGCCGGAAACGGTTCGCGGCCGCATCGCAGTACTCGCCCTGTTTCCAGCGCGGATACGGACAAACCGCAGTCGCCAGTTCCCGGCCGTCCGCGGCCCGGACGATGAGCGCCCGGACCGAGTCTGTGCCAAAATCCAGACCAATGACGCATGCTTCTGTTGCAGCCATGGGCATCCTCTTGACTCAACCGGTGAAATAGAAATAGGCGGCCAGGATCAGCACGACCACGAGTACGGAGGTCGCCACGTCACCCCAACCCCAGCTGGCACGGGTCTTTTGCCGGTGCTCAGAGGTGGTGGTGCCATAAGTCAGACCGCTGATGCGCGCATAATCGGGCTCGGCTGTGGCATGGCTGACGGCGACCATCACAATCGCGCAGATAACAGCGATGAGAATGCTGTAATACTGGAAATAGATGTTGTTGAAAATCCACAGGAACGACCCTGTGGCATAGTTAAAACCGTGGATCAGCTTCGCCGGCGTATCGATGGCAAGACGGACGATGCCGAGCGTGAAACCGGTGATCAGTGCGGCCATGGCGCCCTTGGCATTCATGCGCTTGTTAAAGACGCCAAGGAAGAATACAACAAAAATGGGCGGCGCCAGATAGCCCTGCACACCCTGGAGGTAATCGTACAATCCCCGGCCGCCGCGAATGACCGGAATCCACAACAAACCGATGAGGACCATGACGCCGGTGGCCACGCGGCCGATCCACACAAGGCGCTCCTGGGATACATTGGGGCGTAGCCGGGAATAGAAATCCATGGTGAAAAGCGTTGAACAGGCGTTGAACGCGCCCGCCAGTGAACTCATCAGCGCCGCGAGCAGTCCGGCGACCACTAGGCCGCGAATGCCGACTGGCAGAATGTGCGCCACCATGAGGGGAAAAGCACTCTGGGCGTTATCGCGGATGAGCTCCCCGTTGGCGTCGAGCATGGCGGCCTGGAGCACGGAGTTTTGGCCGCTTTTGGCCAGGGCGAAGGCGATGATGCCGGGGATGATAAAGATGAAAACCGGCAGCAGTTTAAAAAACGCAGCGGCGATCGATCCGCGGCGCGCCTCTGTCTCGTTGGGTGCACTCAGGGTGCGCTGCACGATGTACTGATCCGTGCACCAGTACCACAGGCCGACGATTGGAGCACAGAAAAGCATGCCGATCCACGGGTAATTGTTGTTGAAATACCAGGCCATGCGGCCGGACTCCATGACCGGCGCCCAGGTGGCTTGCATGCCTTGCGGGACCAGGGGTTTCCAGAGGTTGAACATCTCGGAGCCGGCGATGGCGCGCAGCTCGCCCCAACCGCCGAGGGCTTTGATACCAAAGAACGTCACCAGCGCCGAACCGACGATGAGGATGATGGTCTGCAGGGCTTCG
>CAUJEL010000213.1 GCA_963169875.1 Candidatus Zhuqueibacterota bacterium | reverse complement strand
CGCTGCTGCTGACGGTTTTCGGCCTCTATCGCGGCATGTGGAAGTATTCATCCATCCGTGACATGATCACCATCGTTTTCGTCAGTTTTGCCGGCACCATCATCGTCTATCTTTTACACTGGCTTGTACAACAAATTGCTGTGCCGCGCGGCGTGCTGGCCATCTTTTTTATTCTGGCCGTCGTCATGCTGGGCGGGGCGCGCATCGCGCATCGCGTCTATCTCATCTATTGGCCGATTCTCAAGTCCAAAAAGAAACGGGTGCTGGTGGTCGGCGCGGGTAACAGCGGCGAGATGATCGTACGGCAGATGTTTCAGGACAGCGGCCTCGACTATGTGCCGGTCGGCTTTGTGGATGACAACCGCCGTTTGCACGGCACCCGCATCCATGGCGTCACGATTTTGGGAACCATCGAGGATATCCCCCGCCTGGTGCAGAGCAAACTGGTGGCTGAAATCATCCTGGCCATTCCCTCCGCTACCGCCAAGCAGATGCGGCGGGCCGTTGATATTTGCAGCACGAGCGGCGTGCCGTTCAAAACCCTGCCCGGCGCCAAAGAGCTGATGAATGGTCAAGTCACGCTGTCGAAAATTCGCCAGGTCAAGATCGAAGATTTGCTGGAACGGACGCCGCACATCAGCGATACCTCCCTGATGCGGCGCCATTTCGACGGCCGCATCGTCATGGTGACCGGTGCGGCGGGCTCGATCGGGTCGGAACTGTGCCGGCAATTGGTCAAATTCGATATCAAACTGCTGGTGATGCTCGATCAGGCTGAAAGCGGCTTGTTCGATCTCGATCATGAATTGAGAAGAAAAAAGGTCGCAGCCGCCGTGGTGCGACCGGTGGTGGCGGACGTCACCCGCGCCGAAAAGCTGGCGGCGATTTTCAGCCAATATCAGCCGGAAATGGTCTTTCACGCCGCCGCTTATAAACACGTGCCGATGATGGAAGAGTTTCCCGAGGAAGCAGTCTCCAACAATATTTTTGGCACCATGAACGTGCTGCAGCAAGCCAACAGGGTGCATAGTGAGCGATTTGTCCTCATCAGCACCGACAAAGCCGTGAATCCGACCAGCGTCATGGGCGCCAGCAAACGCGTCAGCGAACTTTTCTGCATTGGAGAGAACAACACCAACGGCACCAAAATCAATGTGGTGCGTTTCGGCAACGTCCTGGCCAGCCAGGGCAGCGTCATTCCCCTGTTCCAGGAACAGATCCGCAACGGCGGCCCGGTGACCGTGACCAGCAAGGAGATCATGCGCTTCTTCATGACCATCCCCGAAGCGGTGGAGCTGGTGTTGCAGGCCAGCGTATTGGGAGAGGGCGGCGAGATTTATGTGCTCGATATGGGCGAACCGGTGCGCATCTATGACATGGCCCGGCATCTCATCACGCTCTCCGGATTCAAACCCGATGAGGATATCGAAATCGAGATCACGGGGCTGCGGCCCGGCGAAAAATTATACGAGGAATTGTGGAGCGGCGAGGAAAAACCCGAACCCACCGAACATCCCAAAATCATGCGCGTCGTCAATTCCCTTCAGCGCAAGCATAATTTCAATCACAAGAATCTGGCGCGCCTGCGCACCGCCGCAGAGAAAGGGGATGGGGTCCTCATCCGTTCCACCCTGTGTGATATCTTGCCCAGCGCCCGGTTGGAGGGCTGAGTCAAAATTTCATTATTGTGATCTGGATGACAACGGCATATTGAGATTTTATCGTATCTTCAAAATTATACGAAATTATGCAATTCCCGTTACTTCGAAACGGGTTTCAGCAATATAAACGATCATTTATCCGTATTTTCAGGGGGCTCCGAACGCCTGTTCGGTGATGGTGCATATCCGCAAAGATACGGTTACGCACGTATAGTATCATGAGGATTGAGGTGTAAGAGCAGAGGGCGGGGCTAATCGGCTTGGGGGCAACAGGCAGCAGGCAGTGGGCGGAGTAGCGCAACAGTGTGAGGACGCGAAACGCAGGAAAATTTTTGAATGGAGATCAGCGGGCAACGAAAATATTCGGTGCCTAACCCCCATTTCGGGATTTTCCCTATTCTGTCGCAGCAGGCTAACTTGTCAGGCATCGCATCAATCCCAAAGGGGTATCCTGTGTCACCACGTTTGAAACTTCGTTTGACTACATCCACGCTCCGGGTGATCAAATTTATCATCGATCTGGTGCTGATCGTCACCGCGTATTATATCGCCTATCTTTTGCGCTTTGACGGGCGGCTGACGGCCGAATACACCGCCTTGTATCTGACCACCTTGCCCGCAGTCGTGGTGATTTTTTCCGCGTTGTTGGTCTTTTTCGGCATTTACCGCGGCATTTGGAAGTATTCCTCCATCCGCGACATGGTCCTGATTGCCAGCGCCAGCTTTATCGGCGTGGTCGCCGTTTTCTTCTTTTTCAAGCTTGGCCAAAATATCTACATCCCGCGCGGCGTTCTGGCCATCTTTCTGTTCGTAGTGGTCGCCGCCCTGGGCGGTGCGCGCTTTCTCCATCGCGTCTATGCCATCTATTGGCCCATGCTCAAGAAGCAGAAAAAAAGGGTACTGGTGGTCGGCGCCGGCAATTCGGGCGAGATGATCGTGCGCCAGATGCTTCAAGACCGTAATCTCAACTTTGCGCCGATAGGTTTCGTGGATGATGACGAGTCGCTCCATGGCACGCGCATTCATGGCTTGCCGGTACTTGGCAGTATTGCGAGACTTCCGCACCTGGTGAAAGCAAGGCATGCGGCGGAGATCATTTTGGCCATCCCTTCAGCCGGCGCGTCACAGATGCGGCGGGTGGTCGAGTTTTGCGAAGCGTCGGGCGTGCCTTTCCAGACCCTGCCCGGCGCCAAAGAACTGATCAATGGCCAGGTTTCTGTATCAAAAATCCGCAAGGTCAAGATCGAAGATTTGCTGGAACGGACGCCGGAAATCAACGATCGCTTCGCTCTTTGGCAGCAATTTACGGATAAAACGGTTATGGTTACGGGCGCGGCCGGTTCCATCGGCTCGGAATTGTGCCGGCAGCTGGTTAAATGCAATATCAAGGCGCTGGTGATGCTGGATCAGGCGGAAAGTAATCTGTTCGATCTCGATCATGAATTGAAGAGAATGCATGGGGATCAAGGCACCGCTTTTCCGGTGGTGGCCGATGTGACCCATGTGGAAAAGATACAGGCTGTTTTCCAAAAGTATAAACCCGATATTGTCTTTCATGCCGCCGCTTATAAACATGTGCCCATGATGGAAGATTTTCCCGAAGAAGCGGTGCGCAACAACGTTTTCGGAACCCTGACGGTGATGGATGCGGCGGTTGCCGCGGGCGCCGAACGGTTCGTGCTCATCAGCACGGACAAGGCGGTGAATCCGACCAATGTCATGGGCGCCACCAAGCGGGTGAGCGAGTTGTTCTGCATCGAAAAAAACGGCCACCAGGCGATGAAAACAACGGCGGTCCGTTTCGGCAATGTGCTGGCCAGCCAGGGCAGCGTCATCCCCCTGTTCCAGCAGCAAATCCACAGCGGCGGCCCGGTGACCGTGACCAGCAAGGAGATCGAACGCTTTTTCATGACCATTCCCGAGGCCGTCGAACTGGTGCTGCAGGCGGGCGTATTAGGCACGGGCGGCGAAATTTTCGTGCTTGACATGGGCGAGCCCATCAAGGTTTACGACATGGCGCGGCATCTCATCACCCTGTCGGGATTCAAACCGGATGAGGATATCGAGATCAAGGTCACCGGCCTGCGGCCCGGCGAAAAGCTTTTTGAGGAGCTGTGGAGCGGCGAGGAGAAACCCGAGTCCACGGAGCATCCGAAAATAATGCGGGTTGTCAATACCCTGAAGCGGAAAAATAATTATAATCATGAGAATCTGGAACGTTTGCACGCGGCGGCGGAGCAGGGGGATGCTGTTTTAATACGCTCAATTTTGATGGATATCGTACCCAGCGCCAAATTGCAGTAATATTTATTTTGAATTTTTCACCCCGGCGTCGCTCTTTGTGCGACCCCGGGGTTTTTTTATTTATGGAGGGCGTGTTGATAGTGCCCGCATTCATGCGGGCATTATAGCAGCCTGGTAGTGGTCGTTCGAAGTGTCCGCATTCATGCGGGCATTATTGCAGCCTGAACCAGAGTACCCTCTCCGGAGCCTGGGAGGTGATTGTTCGTAGTGCCCATATTCATGCGGGCATCATTCCAGCCTGGGAGAGGTTGTTCGTAGTGTGGCTGTCTAAAAAGTTTTAAAAATAGTCAAAAAAGCGTAACCGTTCGGCCAAGTACATATTCATGAATTAGCCCGGGTTGATTATATTGTTCCTGTCAAAACAAAAAGGAGACAGGAATGAACAGTACAGAATCGAAAAACCCAGCCGAACGCACGCAAGCAATGTATGCCATCGTT
>CAUJEL010000212.1 GCA_963169875.1 Candidatus Zhuqueibacterota bacterium | reverse complement strand
GAGAACCTTGATCAAGACAAAGATGAAAAAGAACGTCTGGAAAAAGCGCTTAAGGTCAATAAGCCGCTGGCAGCAGCATATTATCTGAAAGAGGATCTGCGCCAATTTTGGAAACAAGAGAATAAAAAAATGGCTGCTGCGCACTTGAAGGTCTGGATTGCAAAAGCACAATCCTCTGGCATCACAATGTTGATGAAATTCGCCAAAACAGTTGCTGCTCATAGAACTGGCATTTTGGCATATTATGATTATCCAATCTCGACAGGTCCTTTGGAAGGCACTAACAATAAAATTATGACAATGCAACGGCAATCATATGGCTTCCGGGATAAGGAATTCTTTAAACTGAAAATCTATGCAATCCATTGTTCCAGGTACGCATTAATCGGATGAACCATAAAATTGCTCATGTTATGGGAGGTCGTGCAATCATGTCTGTTTTGGGAATAGATCTGGGCGGCACAAAACTGGCCGCTGCGGTTTTTGACGATCATGGGAAGGTGCTGCTCAAAGAGGTTCTGCCTTTGGCCGGACGGCCGTGGGGGCAGGTTGGATCGCTGATCGCTGATTTGGCGCAATCCATGTGCACAGCATCTCAAAAGCATGAAATCGATGCGGTTGGCGTATGCATCCCGGGTATTTATTATGCGCAAAAGGGCACGGTCTGGGCGCCCAATATTCCGGGTTGGACGGATTACCCGTTGCGGGAAGAGCTGTCGGCTGCATTGCCCGGCATGCGCATCAAGATTGACAGCGATCGCGCCTGTTACATTCTCGGCGAGACCTGGCAGGGCAGCGCCAAAGGCTGTAAAAATGCCATTTTCCTCGCCGTCGGCACCGGGATCGGCGCCGGCATTCTCATCGATGGGCAGATTCTGCGCGGCCACAACGATATCGCCGGCGCAGTGGGCTGGTTCGGACTGGAGCAACCCTTTCAGAAAAAATATTCAAGCTGTGGCTGCTTCGAATATCACGCCGCAGGTGAGGGGCTGGCTAAAATGGCGCGGGAATACCTGGCTGCAGAACCGTTGTACCAGGACACCCTGCGCAACAAGCCAGCCGACCAGATCACCGCCGCGGACTTGTTCGCCGTGTATGATAACCAGGATGCCATTGCCAGACGCGTTCTGGATGAGGCGGTGGTCTATTGGGGCATGGCGGTGGCCAATTTGGTCAGCGCCTTCAATCCGGAAAAAATAATCTTCGGCGGCGGCGTTTTTGGACCCGCATCGCGCTTCCTCCCCGCCATCCATGCGGAGGCGCAGAAATGGGCGCAACCCATCAGCTTCAGCCAGGTTGCCCTGACCGTTTCCACCCTGGGCGGAGACGCGGGTCTCATCGGCGCAGGCAGATTGGCCATGGGCATATAATATGTATTCTTCCTTTTTGCCCTGGTTTGAGTTGTAAAACTTGTGCAAGGAACGCGCTTTTTCTCAGTCCAGCAATTTTCACTCCAGGCACAAAAAGGACCGCTGCAATTATTTTCTTTTCTTGGTGTGATTTTTTCAGGTAATCAGGAGAGATCGTATGAATTTCAACCGCAAGTATGTTTTCGCCGCCGCCTGTCTGGCCATGCTGGTCTTTGGCATTGTCATGACCATCCTCGGCTCCGTGCTTCCCTCCTTGATCGTCAAATTCGGTCTCGACAAAGTGGATGCCGGCTCCCTCTTCCCCCTCATGACCGTTGGCATGCTCATTGGTTCGCTGTTCTTTGGCCCGGTCGTGGACCGTTATGGATATAAATATCCCTTCATTCTCAGTTGCGGCCTGATTCTGGCAGGTCTGCAGATACTCGCCTATGAGAACGATCTCTTCATCATGCGCATCGCCATGTTTCTCATCGGCCTTGGCGGCGGCGTCATCAACGGCGGCTCCAACGCACTGGTCGCGGACACCGCCGAAGAAGATCGCGGCGCCAAACTCAGCCTGCTCGGCGTCTTCTTCGGCATCGGCGCCTTCGGCATCCCCATGAGCCTCGGCGTCCTGCTGCGCTATTTCGATTACACCCATTTGACCGCGATCATCGGCTGGATCGTGCTCATTCCGATCCTGTTTTTCCTGCTGATCCGCTTCCCGGCACCCAAACAGGTTCAGGGTTTTCCGCTCAAAGAAGGCGTGAAATTGATCAAGGAAACCCCCTTGCTGCTCTTCGGCCTCATCCTCTTTTTTGAAAGCGGCATGGAGATCACCGTGGGCGGCTGGACCTCGACTTTTTTCAGCGAAGAACTATTGATTGACACCTCCCGCGCCGTATTCTATCTCTCCTTCTATTGGCTGGCGTTGATGGCCGCGCGGTTGATCATTCCCAAACTCCTGAAAACCATGCATCCCTACACCCTTTTATGCACTTTTATCATGGTGGCCATTGCCGGCTCTCTGCTGCTGATCCTCACCAAAAGTCTGGGACTGGCGCTGCTCGGCGTCATGCTCATTGGCTTCGGCTTTGCCGCGGTTTTTCCCGTCATCCTGGGATTTGTCGGCGACCGCTATCCGCATCTCTCCGGAACGGCTTTCAGTGTGGTTTTTGTCATGGCGCTCACCGGTGGCAGCCTGATGCCCTATATTTCCGGGTTGGTGGGCAACAGCCATGGACTGCGCATGGCCTTCATTATCGTACCGGTGAGTCTGGTGCTGATGCTGGGCATTTTGTCGTCCGTCATGCGGCCGAAAAACAGGGACGCATGAATTCCGGCTTGATCGTCCGCTGAACAGGATCCCTGAACAAGCAAGCGCACCCGGATCATTTCTGCTGACTCTCTACAGCCCGGCCGGCCGCGCTCAAATTGCTCTTAAAATGCAAGTTCATGAGAGTTGATGGATACCATTCATGAATCAAATTTGAACAAACCACGAGGAGATACCCATGTTGGCACAACAATGGCTGGATAACAGCCGAAAAGTCATGGATAACATTGAGGCTACACAGCTGGAAAACATCCAAAAAGCCGCGGAACTGATGGCGGAATCCATCGCCGCCGGCCGCTGGGTGCATACCTTCGGCTGCGGCCACGCCACCCTGCCCATCGAAGAGATGTACCCGCGCATCGGCGGATTCGTCGGCTTTCATCCCATGATCGAGATCCCCCTCTCCTTCTTCACCCATATCGTCGGTGAAATGGGCGTGCACCAGTTCGTCTTCCTCGAACGCGTCGAAGGCTATGGCCAGCAGATCATGAAATCGTACAATTTCGACCGGCGCGATACCATGTGGCTCTTCTCCCACTCGGGCATCAACAACGTCAACATCGACATCGCGCTGGAGGCGAAACGGATGGGCATGAAAATCGTGGTGTTCGGGTCAGCGGGTGAATTTTCCGGCGTCAAAACCCGGCACTCTTCGGGGAAACAGATCTTTGAATTAGCGGATGTGGTGGTGGACACCTGCGTCCCGGCCCAGGACGCTTCGGTGCCCCTGAAGAATCATGTCGACAAGATCGGCCCGGTCTCGACCATGGCCTTTGTCACCGCGGTGTGGATGACCGTGTGCACGGTGGCGGAAATCCTCGCCGACCGCGGCATCAAGCTCTATATTCATCCCTCGCACAATGTGCCCGGAGATACCACCGCGCGGCAGCGTCTCGATGAAGCGCTGGCGGAATACAAGAAGCGGATTGCGGGCGTGTGATTCGGCATTGAATAACAAGGGCGTAGATACACCGCTTAGCGGCATATCTACGCCTTATTCTTTTTCCTCGGGACTCAACGCTTTCATACGCTCAAACACCAGCGTCTTGATCTCATCCACGGTCAAATCCTTGATTTCGCCATAAACAATCGGCTGACCAATGGCCAGGGTCATTTTACCCGGACGGATGAGCAGGCTCCCCTTGCGGTTGATGGCATAAGCGCCGATCATCATCAGGGGTGCAATGTCCACACCGCCTTCCTTGGCCAGATGAAACGTGCCGCGCTTGAAAGGTTCCAGCCTGCCGGTCAGTGTGCGCCCGCCCTCCGGCAAGATCAAAACCGAGGTGCCTTTATCGAGCGCCTCTTTTGCCTTCTCCAGGCTTTTCATCGCTGACCGCGCCCGCGTATGACTGATGGGAATCATGCCAATGGCTTTGATGATGCGGCCGTAGAAAAACCAGCGGAAATGGTCATCCAGCTCGACGCCGCGAAAAGAGTGGGGAATATAACCGTATAAAACAAAGACATCGAACAAATTGACATGATTGGCCATGAACAGGTAGGTTTTTTCGGCTTGCAGCTGTCGTGCGCCCGTCACCTGGACGCGAACAAAGAGCGCGCGCACAATGAGCCGGCACGCGGCCTTGATAAGCCGGTCGAAACGCCGTGGATTCATGAACATTCCCGCCAGCAGCACCAGCGATCCTGCCAACATAAATACCGTGACGCCGGAAATCCAGGCGAGCCCCGAAACAAGATAAGAAATAGACTTTTGCATCAT
>CAUJEL010000211.1 GCA_963169875.1 Candidatus Zhuqueibacterota bacterium | reverse complement strand
GATGGGTCCAATTGTTTCGCTCATGCCATATTCCACAACCATGCTACGCGCGATATCGGTCGCCCGTTCCAGATCATTCTGCCCGCCGGTCGAGACTTCAGCATATTTAATCTCTTCGGCAACCCGGCCTCCCAGTAACACCTGCAATTTGGCGATCAGCTCGCTCTTGGTCATCAGATAGCGATCTTCAGTGGGCAGCTGCAGCGTATAACCCAGCGCTGCGACGCCACGGGGAATGATGGAAACGCGATGCACGGGATCGCATCCCTGAATGCTGGCGGCTACGATGGCATGGCCCGCTTCGTGATAGGCGACGGTCTCCTTTTCCCGTTTGTTCATCACGCGGCTTTTTTTCTCCAGGCCGGTGATGACGCGGTCGATGGCTTCTTCCAGATCCTCCATATCGACGATTTTTTTGTTATGCCGCGCAGCGATGAGCGCGGCTTCATTGATGAGATTGGCAAGATCCGCGCCGACAAAACCCGGTGTTCTGGCAGCGATGACCCGCAAATCAACTTTTTTATCTAGTTTAACATGATCGGCATGGACTTTGAGTATGGCCTCCCTCCCATTGATATCCGGCCGGTCAACAACGATCTGGCGGTCAAATCGGCCTGGCCGCAGCAGGGCGATATCGAGAATTTCCGGCCGGTTGGTCGCTGCCATGATGATCACGCCCGCATTGGATTCAAAACCATCCATTTCCGAAAGCAGCTGGTTAAGGGTTTGTTCGCGTTCATCATGACCGCCATAGACATTGACACCGCGCGCCTTGCCCAACGCATCGAGTTCATCAATAAAAATAATGCACGGCGCTTTTTGTGCCGCCTGCTGGAACAGGTCGCGCACCCGTGCCGCGCCAACGCCCACGAACATTTCGACAAAATCCGCGCCGGAAATACTGAAAAAGGGCACCTTGGCCTCACCGGCGACAGCTTTTGCCAGCAGTGTTTTTCCCGTGCCCGGCGGACCCACCAGCAGAACACCCTTGGGTATGCGGCCGCCCAGGCGTTGAAATTTTTCCGGATTTTTGAGAAACTCGACGATTTCGCTGACTTCCCCCAGGGCCTCATCGATTCCAGCGACGTCTTTAAAGGTGACCTTGGTCTGGCCTTCGACATATATTTTTGCCTTACTCTTGCCGATCGACATCATGCCGCCGCTTGGATTCATTCTTTTGAAGATGAAACCCCAGATCGCAAACAGGATCGCAAAGGGTAAAATCCATCCCAGCAGCAGCGAACGCAGCCAGTCGGTGCCTTCCTTGCCGGAAAAGTCAACCTGATATTTTTCCAATTCCTTGACCAGATCCGAATCTTCAATGCGAAGTGTGGTGAAACTATTGAGCACTTTCTGGGTGAAGGTCCCCTCTTCCCTGACTTTTTTGTAAATCTGCCGCAGATTTAATTTTCTTTCCGCGGCAGCAGCAGATTTGAGAGAATCGAAGCGTGCGTGTATGGACGGCAGCGCGGTGGAATCTCCTGCAAAATAAAGGCCTTCAATGCGATCCGCAGAAACGGAGACTTCCAGAACACGGCTCTGCCTGAGCATGGTCTTGAATGTGCTGTAAGGCAGTTCTTGCACGTGCGACGCGACAAAAAGATCGTTAAAAAGGTACAGGGCCATCAAGGCAAAAAGCACATACCAGATCGAAAAATGAACTTTTCTTTCGATTTTAGGCTTTTTCTTGTTCGGAGAGCGATTTTCATCCTGTTCTTCAAACATAGGTTACTCCATATCCAGTTGCTTTTTCCCTTATAACGCACCAGGCCGGTGTGCAAATTTCCTGAGCCGCTGCCTATTTTTTCATCGCCAAAACCAATTTCCCAACGGCAATGGACAATAGCTTGCTGTCTGAGGTATCCGCACGCGAAGGGATCAATACCGGCGCGGCGGAGCCCATGATGACATGGCCGAGCCGTAAATTGGCAAAGTAGGTCGTGGATTTGGCCAGCATATTGGCGGATTCGATATCCGGGCAGAGCAAAATATCCGCGAATCCGGCCACCGGAGAGACGATCCCTTTCATCTGTGCCGCCAATTCCGAGACCGCATTATCCAAGGCAAGCGGTCCGTCGATGACGCAGTCTTTGATCTGACCACGCTGGTTCATTTTGGTCAATATCGCAGCATCCTGTGTGCTGCTGAGATTGGGATTGACTGTTTCCACAGCGGAGAGCACGGCGACTTTGGGCATCCGAATCCCCAATGCACGAGCAACGTGGACGGCGTTTTCGATTAACTCGATCTTTTGCTTCAAATCGGGTTTTAGTGTGACACCGCCATCGGTGATGATCATGAGACGCTGTCCGAGTGTTTTGGGCGTTTCAAACAGAAAGACATCGCTGAGAAGACGGTTGGTGCGCAATCCCTTTTCCGCATCCAGCACTGCTTTCAGCAGTAAGGCTGTTTTGATCTTGCCTTTTAATAATATCTGTGATTGACCGGCGCGGATGGATTCAACGGCTGCCTGAGCAGCCAGGATATCGTCATCAATATCCTGGATGGTGAAGGGAACTTCCTCCCCGACGAGTTCCTGGTACAGAGTTTT
>CAUJEL010000210.1 GCA_963169875.1 Candidatus Zhuqueibacterota bacterium | reverse complement strand
AGGGGAACATGTTGGTGTCATTCCAGCCGATCTTTTGCGTGATGAATGCGTCGATGCCGGCATCGCGGTAGAACTGCGGCATGTTCCAGTTGTAGCCGAAGGAATCGGGATTCCAGCCGATTTTGACATCGACGCCAAACTTTTCCTGAAAATAGCGTTTGCCGTAGAGGAGCTGCCGCGCCCAGGATTCACCGGAGATGAGGTTGCAGTCCGGTTCCACCCACATGCCGCCGGTGATTTCCCAGCGTTTGTCCGCGATGCGCGTCTTGATGCGATCAAAGACTTCAGGGTAGAGGTCTTCCATCCACCAATAAAGGTGCGCCTGACTCTGGGTATAGGTGAAATCGGGGCGTGCATCCATCATATTCAACACGGAAGTGAAGGTATTGCGCGTGATCTGGATGGTCTCCAGATAGCGCCATAACCAGGCGCAGTCGATGTGGGCGTTGGCATCGAGCACGAGGGTAAATTCTTTGGCAAATGCACGCACAGGTTTCAGCGCCTGACGCGCATTGACCAGCGACCGGGCAAAAACATCGAACCGGCCTTTTGCCAGCGCTTCATGATCGACCGACATGGCCGCTTTTTCAAGCTGTTGGCGCAGGGATGCGCGTTTCCTGGCGGGTGTGGCGCTGTGATCGATGCCCTTGTCCAGACGGGTGCGGCCGATCTGCAGATAGGTATCGTCACTGAGCAACTTATCACCAACGCGCAGGCTGAGGATGAAATCCTCGATCTCCTGGGTGTGCACAGCCACTGCATCAAAATTCAGGCGTGCATTGATCAATCGCATGGGACCGCCGGTGTTGATGGCCTTGATGGCCAGATGAAAAACCTGACCAGGCCGGGCGGATTCGGTGAGGGTGAATGAGCCGTCCCAGTCAAATCGTCCCCGAGAACGCCCGTCCACATAAAAGACGCCGGCATCATCAACATTCAGGGTGATGGAGATGCGTCCGCCAACCGGCTGGCCGTAAACCGTTGCCGGCACTGTGTAAGTGGTGCGCATCCATGCCGAATCTGCGGTCAGACGTTCCTGAAATGTGATTGTCTTCCAATCACCATCTGCGACATCGACCGCCTGGCCATTGGGCATGGCCGTGTCGTTAAATTTCCAGTCGCGCAGCAGAAAAAGTGTTTCGTTCTCCAGTTTGCCACAGAGTGTTTCGATTGAATTTTGGGCGAATAATGGCAGGGTCAAAGCGAGCAAAAGCAAGAAAACCTTTTTTTGCATTTCACCAACTCCGGGATGATTTGACATGAGATTGTAGTAGCAAAGATAGGAAAAAAAAGGGAAGGTTGCCAGAAAAAAATGTCCAGGATTGGGTTGGTTGCGGCATCGCGACAGCCGCAGGGGTTCCGCCGGCGCCGCAAATCACCCGGGAATCTGCAACCGTTGCGTCCAAACCGGCTTTGCACGGCGATGATCTCGGCGGTCCCACAGATTGCTGCATGCCTGTGGAACCACTATGCATGAAAAGAGCGCGCCGTCTCAAGACATGCCACAACCGGTCAGTTCAGCAGGTTGCGGCTTCCACAATAGAAGTAAGTTGAACTTGGAGGAAGGGGAATCCGCGGACAGTAAGGATTCGCGGTCAATCGCGCTCTAATTATCTTTTAAAACGATCAGTCCAGCATCGTCAAAATTTTTTTCAGCTGTGCCAGATGATCCTCTTCTTCGGCAATGGTCTGTTGCACCAGAGGCAATTCCCGCGGTTCAACGTGCTGTTCCAGCTCGCGCAGCAGATTCAGGGTGGCCTGTTCAGTTTGCATGGCAAATTCTACAGCGGCTTTATCACTCAACCCCATCGCGGTGGCAATGGCATGCGCTTCATCGGAAAACATTTTGTTGCGCAGCAGCTGTTGAACATAGCCTTCATATTCGCCGGGATAGCTTTCCGCGGGTTCGTGGGCGGGCAACGACGCGAGCAGTTTGGCAAAATGCGCTTCGTGTTTTAATTCCTGCTGAGCAATTTCCGCGGCGGCTTTTCGCAGTGATTCGCTCCTGGCATTTTCGGATAAAGCCCGGTAAAAAGCGGCGCCGTTGTGTTCTTCCGTCACATTCATTTCCAGTATTTCACTGGCAAGAAAAAGATTAGCCATTGCATGCCTCCTGGGTCCTGGTATAATCCGCTTATTCGCCGCGAATGCCCAGCTCGTACAACCTGCCGGCAATATCAAATGCGGTCAAAGGGGTTGAAAGCACCACGATATTTTTTTCATGCGCCTTGGCCAGCACGTCCTCTTCAGGTTTGAGGCCATCCGGCAGAATGACTGCGGCCAGGGTTTTGAAAAAACAGATGGCTATCACATTCATGTGCGTCATGTTGGTGATCCAGAGTGACTCTTTTTTGGCTTTGGCCATGACGTCACTCAATATATCGGACATATAAGCGAAGTGAGCATCGGTCCGCAGATTCGCTTCACCGCTGAGCACGCTCATTTGCAACTGATCTGCTATTTCTCGCAATAACATGTCCCTGTTCCTTCTGAGATTCGTTTGCGACCATTAATTATTTTTGTGGACTGGAAACGTGACGTGAAACGTTGAGCCTTTGTCCAGTTCACTCTGCACCGTGATATGGCCATGATGATCTTCAACGATGCGGCGGCAGATGGCCAGACCAAGTCCGGTGCCGGTGATTTTGCGCGCCAGGGCATTTTTAGCGCGAAAGAACTCGCCAAAGATCTTGCCCAGGTCTTCCCTGGACATACCGATGCCCGTATCGCTGACGCTTATTTCCACCTGACTCTCGCGCACGCATGCCGAAACTTCCACTTTGCCATTTTCGAGTGTATATTTTATCGCGTTGCTGATGAGATTGGCAAAAAGCCGGGAGAGATCATCACTGTTGCCAAGGATATCCGCGAGCGTCTCCGCGGCGGTCAGCATCAACGTGATCGATTTAGCCTTGGCTTCATTTTGATAAAACTGCACCGTCTCCTTGAGCAGCGGCACGACATCCAGCGGCGTCATGACCTTTGAGGCGCCGCGGCGTTCGGCCCGCGACATATCCAGCAGATCATTGATGAGCATGAGCAGGCCATCGGCCTTATCGCGCGACCGGACAATGATCTCGCGCTCCTTGTCCGGATTTCCGCCGGTCAACCCATCGATGATGAGATTGAGATAACCGGCGATGGCGGCCACCGGCGATTTAAGCTCATGCGAAACCAGAGAGACAAAATCGGACTTCATCTGTTCGACTTTTTTATCCTCGGTAACGTCGATCAAGATCGTCACCGTTCCCAGAGCGTCACCCTGATCATCGACAATCGGCGAGGTGCTGGAGTGCAGGACGCGCTCATCGCTGGTCTTGAATTCCATGTGGGTCACGGTGGTGGTGCGGGTGACGGTTTCAAGACTGGCGGCAATCTGTTTTTCGAGTTCAGCATTTCCAAACAAGCCGGAGACCCCGGAGCCGATCGCTTTTTCCCGGTTGAGGCGCAGCATGTGCTGGGCAGCGGGGTTCATGAGCACGATATGACCGGGCCTGTTCGTGGCAATCAGTCCCTCGCGCATGCAGTTGATGAGGGTCATGGTGCGCGATTTTTCATTGGTTAATTCAAGCAGGTTGCGGTCGCGTTCTTCGCGCAGCTGTTCCGCCTGCATCATCAGCCAGCGTTTTTCCAATCCCCGGTTGACTTTGGTGCGCAGCTCGTCGGGGGAAAACGGTTTGGGCAGGTAATCATAGGCGCCTTTGCGCATGGCATCGACGGCGGTCTCGATGGTGGCAAAGCCGGTGATGATGATGGGGATGATTCGATGATCATATTTTTGCACCTCATCAAGGACTTCGAGTCCTCCCATCTCCGGCATCATCAGATCAAGCAGCACCATATCATAGGGCGCCTTTTGAATCATCTCCCAACCGGCGCGTCCATTCTCCGCCTGGTCCACCACCATATT
Source organism: Candidatus Zhuqueibacterota bacterium (assembly GCA_963169875.1). GTDB lineage: Bacteria > Zhuqueibacterota > Zhuqueibacteria > Residuimicrobiales > Residuimicrobiaceae > UBA2214. The sequence goes on along the minus strand of CAUJEL010000210.1, from coordinate 39,869 downwards.
GCTGTCTTCGAGAATGCGCTGGCATCCGATGCGAATGATCTCCTCATCATCGACAATTAAAATGCGAGATGGTGACGCAGTCGTCATTGGGATGCATTCCTCTCTAATAGTTTCTCGATACGCGCAACCAGTTCAGCAGGTTTGAGCGGTTTGGCCGCGAAATCATCCACCTTCATCCACTCCTGGTCCTGGGAAAACTGGAAGGAAAAACCGGTCTTTTCTTCGGCGGAAGTGAGCATGAGGATGGGAATATGGCGCAACCGTTCGTCGCTGCGTACAGCATAGGCCAGGATGAATCCCGAGTCGCGATCCTCCATCATCAAATCCAGCACCAGAACATCGTAACGAAAATCATTCAATTTTTGCAGCGCCTCCGGGACCGAGTGGGCTTCATCGACCTGATAGTTCACCGCCTCAAGTATGATGCGATTGATGTCGATAAAATCCGGATCATCATCGACGAGCAAAACTCTCTTAAGTTCATCCATTATTGCCATCCTGCTTTATCCAACGGCCTTCCAGTTATCAATTTTTCTTCCAGCCAATGCCCTGGTCGCGCTGCTGCTTTGTTTTTTGCGGCGTGGCAGCAGCGAGAAGCGATTTAACTTTGGCCAGAAGCACATCTTTACGGATGGGTTTCTCGATGAATTCATCGACGGGTAAAAAGTCGCCATCTTCGGTCGAGAAGCGGAAATCGCTGTACTCATGTATCGCAGTTATCATGATTATGGGAATGTGCTGGGTATCGGGATCGCGGCGCACTTTATAGGCGAAATGAAATCCCTCCGTTCCGGTGGGCATCATCACGTCCAGACAGATGAGATCCGGCTTCCAGGATTTGATTTTCTCCCAGCCGGATATTGGGTCGTGGGCCGCATCCACCTGATAGCCCTCGCTCTCCAGGATCGTGCGATTGATCATGATAAAATCCGGATCATCATCGATGAGCAGTATTTTGGGGTTGTTGGCCATGAAAAGCACTCCTAAATCGATTCATACACGCTTTGACGGGGCAACAGCATTGCGCCGTCATTGAAAATATATACTTTTTCCCGCTATTAATCCAGGGGATTTACACCAATCTCCATCTTTTGTGCAACTGGCAGCCGGATGATGAAATCACTGCCCTCTCCCTCCTCGCTCTTGACCAGAATCTCGCCTTTGTGCTTTTGAATGATGCCATAGGCGATGGCGAGGCCGAGGCCGGTGCCCTTGCCGCGCGGCTTGGTGGTAAAAAAGGGCTCAAATATTTTATCCATCACCTCAGGCGGCATGCCGCTGCCGTTGTCGGCAATGCTGAGGCTGATATATTGACCATCGGATTCCATGGCCGTCGAAATGGTCAAGTCCCCTTTCCCGGACATGGCTTCCACTGCGTTGAGGATGATATTGAGCAGCACCTGTTGAATCTGGCCGACATCGACAAAAACCTGCGGCAGACCGGGTGATAGTTTTTGCACAACCTTGATGTTGTGAAAGAGCGCCTGCTGCGTCACCAGACTCAGTGTGCTGGCGATAATTTTATTGAGATCGACAATGGCCGCTTCAATGCGGGTCTGTCTGGAGAAATCGAGGAGGCCGCGCACGATTTTGCGGCACCTGTCCGTTTCGGCCATGATCCGGGACAGATCTTCAGCCTGCCGGGATTGCTTCTCGCTTTTTTCCAGCAGCAGACTGGCATAAATGAGAATCCCGCCGAGGGGATTGTTCAACTCGTGCGCCACACCCGCTGCCAATTGGCCGACAGAGGCCATTTTTTCGGATTGTACAAGCTGCTGCTGCGTGCGCTGCAGGGTATCCAAAGAACGCCGCAATTCATCATTGGAGACGGTCAATTCCTGTCTAATCAGCTGCAGCCTGTCGATCAGATACGGCAGGCACATCTCCGCTTCGGCAATCCCCTGAAATACGGCAACCGCTTTTTCCCGGCAGGTGGGATAACCGCACGCGCCGCAATTCAACTCATCCTCCAGCGAAATTTTGCCGGTGATCGCCAGGATCGCTTTGAGCTGCTCCTCATCGGGCATCGGAAGAGACAGGTCTTCACGCGTATACTCGCGCATCAGATTGATGGGTTTGATCTCTCGCATCCAGTCACTGCGTTCTTGGAGAGAAACGCCTGTTTCTGAGTGGCGCAGGAAATGGACGACGCGATCTTTGCGTACAAAGACGGACAGATCTTGCGCCATTTGCGGACCGTTGATACAGCCCTCGCAGAAGAGCAGGTCGAGAAACTGCGCTTCGATTTTCCCTTCACTCGCTTTTTGCAGTGCCTCCAGAACGCGGTCGCGGCCTTCGGTGACGATGACATGATTTTGCAGTGTACCGCCGGGAATCTTGGCGGTATCGAGCAGTCCTCCGGATATGGCAAAAGCGCGTCCGACGCCGGCCTCCGGCCCGTCGAAGGGTGTTTCCGGCAGTGTTTCAATCTGGATATCCTGCTCCAGAAAGTAACGCGACAGCTCTTCAAAAGTCAATACTTCGTCAATCAGATCCCCGGTTTTGGGGTCATCGGCCTCATGTTTTTTGGCGATGCAGGGGCCGATGAAAATGATGTGCGCCTCCGGCTCCCACTGTTCCCGCAAAAGACGGCCCAACGCGATCATCGGTGAAACAATGGGGGCCAACACCAAAAGCAATTCAGGTACATATTTTTCAATGTAATTCACAATGGCAGGACATGGTGAGGTAATGATGATCGGCATGATATTCTTCTGCAACAGCCGGGCGTATTCAGCGCCCACCAGGTCCGCGCCGAGAGCCACTTCATATACCGCATCGAAGCCGAGACGCCGTAATCCGGTCACCAGCTGCAAGGGTTTAACCGCACCGAAAGCGGCGGGAAACGAAGGCGCCAGGATCGCCACCTTGCGGCTCTGACCCCGCAGCAGCGTTTTGCTGTGCCGGATGCCATCCCGTATCTGCTTGGCGCCCTGGGGACAAACCCGAACGCAATACCCGCAAGCGACACAGCGTTCCGCCATGACCTTGGCCTGCCCGTTTTCAACGCGAATGGCCTTGGCCGGGCAGCGACGCACGCAGAGGTAGCACCGTTTGCAGCGGTGTTCAATCGTGGTGACGATGGGTTCCATCGGTGCTCATCCTCTTGCTGGGTTCATGCGGACTGCCAACTGATCAGATCACAAGCCCTGCCATCGCTCTAACCAGGGGCCATGATTTCTCCCGGGTAAAATAATAAAAACGCGCGTCAGGCGCAATCCTATTTATGCAATTCCAGCATGGGTACATCGATATCTGCTGCTTCAGGAAAATCACGGATGATCTCTTTGGCCACTTTTTTGGGCGCCAGTCCCAATGCGACGGCAACACCGTACAATATGGCCTCGGGACGCGGTGGGCAACCTGAGACGTAAAAATTGACCGGAATAACCTTATCGACGCCGCCGTACATGGCATAACTATCGTAAAATACGTCTCCACCGCAGGCGCAGGAACCGATTGCAAATACCAATTTGGGATTTGGCGTGGCCGCATAAAGGCGCCGCAGAGCCGGCGCAATCTGCCGCGACACGCCACCAGTGACCAGCAGCACATCCGCATGCCGCGGCGATCCCACAAGCTTTATGCCAAAACGCTCCGCATCATAGTAGGGTGTCAACACATTGATGATCTCAATGTCACACCCGTTGCAGGCCGCGCAATTGGTGTGATAGACCCACAGTGATTTTGGAAATGCTTTTTGCGTCCATCTTTTTATCATGAAAACCGCCTGAATTATAATTGCATCAGTTCGTCGAGGTCATGTCTGCATGACCTCTCAGCTGCCAGCTGAGCATACCGCCAAAATCGAGCGCGCGGCACCATCCAGAATGGGATAGAGCAGATTCGGGAAAAGTCCGATGACCAGACACAAAGCTGCAAGAATGAGTAACACCATATACATCGACCTGGGCACTTCTCGGATATCAGCATTCGTCTGCGATTCCGCCAACGCGGGTTTGCCCCAGAAAACCAGATACCCCGCACGCACCAGGCATGCCAGCGTCAACAGTCCGGTGAATATGGAAACAGCGACTGCCCAGTAAAGATGTTTTTCACCGGCAGCGAGAAAAAGGCTGAATTTGCTCACAAACCCGTTGAAGGGTGGCAGGCCGCCAAGTGCCACTGCACCGGCGATGAAACAAAAAGCAGTCACCGGCATTTTTTTCGCCAGTCCGCCCAGTTGCGAGATGCGGCGAACGCCTCCGGTCGCATACATTATCGCACCGACGCTCATGAAGAGCAGAGCCTTGATGAGTGTATGGTTGACGAGATGAAACAAAGCACCGTAAATGCCAAGGTAGGATCCCAATCCCAGCCCCAGGAAAATATAGCTGATTTGACTGACGCTCGAATAGGCGAGCATTCGTTTGAGATCATCCTGAACAAGGGCCATCATGATACCAATGAGCATGCTTATGCAAGCCAGCAGCGCGATGAAGAGGACGATGCCATGGTTGGCTGGCGCAAAAATGGTAACGGTTCGCGCCAGGGCATAGGCGCCAATTTTGATGATCAATCCGGAGAGCATGGCGCTGACGGGAGAAGGCGCTTCGGAGTGAGCGTCCGGCAGCCAGGCGTGGAAAGGAACCAGACCCGCTTTGCAGGCGAATCCACAGGTCATGCAGGCGACGCCCAACAGGGCGACATTCCTGGGAATGATCCTGACGACATGGCCGATTTTTGACAGCAGGAGTGCCTCCGCCCCAATGTGCGGATACGCCGCCGCAAATATGAGCACCATTCCCAATAATGAAAAAGTCATGCCCACAACGGTAAGGATAATGTATTTATATCCAGCCTCGAGGGAGGCCTTTTTGCGATAGAGGGCAACCAACAAGGCGGTCGCCAGGGTGGAAGCCTCCATGGCCACATATAACTGGATGAGATGATTGGTCGTGACAGTCCAGTTCATGGATCCGGCGAAGATGAGTATCAGAGTATAGTAGAGACGATGCCTCCGGGTACTGACCAGGCCCTGCTCCTGCTCGTGCTTCATGTAACGCACAGAAAACAACAATATCAATAAAATCATTGCATTGATGAGAAATCCCATCAAAGCGCTCAACCCATCGACGAGAAGCGAGAAATCGTCCACGCGCACCGGAACGCGCCCCCACACACCAAGGCCGAGAAACAACGAAAGCCCCGACTGTGCGAGCGCAAAAACGATGGCCACACGTTCAATCCATACGGTCTTTTTCACTGCGGCACATATTTCAATAACAATGGCGCCGAGGACAGGCCAGATGATCAACAGCAGCGGGATCCAGGAATAATCAGTCGTCATTGCAACCTCATCATCTCTTGAGCTCAGACAGCCGCGCGGAATCGGTAGTCCCAAATATCCGGTAAATGTCCGCGCTCAGATAAAGGAGAATAAAGACCACAGCGACCACATTCGTTAAAATGCCGATCATGGTGGTTTCTTTCAATTGCGGCGCGAGTGCGAGCAGGATCAGGTGAACACCGTTCTCCATCAGGACCAGGCCAATGACGGTCTTGATGACATCCCGTCGGCTCAGCAGGGTCCAAATTCCGAGCATAAAAACCGTGCAGGCACCGGCGAGCAGATCACGAACCGGCGCGCGCAGGGCCGCATCCGTGGGTGCAAAAAAAGCGATATAAGTATGGAAAACACGATAAAAAGCTGTTAACATAAGAACCAGAACAGCCACTGAAAGCACCAGTCCTATGACGGGCTGGTGTTCCATTTGCGGGATCATCCTGATATAACGTATCAGCAACCGCGGAACAATGATCACTTTGATGAGAACGCAGGTGATCGCCCATAGATAGAGACTTTCATTGCGGCTCAAGAAAGCATAGCTGACGATGATACCGCAAAGAAAAATTGAGCTGATGAGATAAGCGTAGGTGGCGTACTTTAGGTTGCGGATCTCCAAAGCAGCCACAGAGGCGATGATAATCGCAAGCATCAGCGTGATGAGGCTCTGTTCGGTAATCATTTCCCGGGCTCCCCTCCCTCTGGCGCGCCGTGCGGCATGGAAGCGCCGACAAAGTTGCGGCCTCGGCGCATGCGCTGCGTTGGGATTCGGTCTATGGCATTGTTGGTTTCAAAGCAGCGGCCACAGCGTTTACAGGTGAGCATGTATAATTCCTGCTCTATGTAAAGATCGGTTTTGTCGTTGGTGGCAGTCTCAAAAGTTTGCGTCATGGTTATGGCGTTTTCAGGGCACACCTCGGCGCAACGGCCGCAATAGGTGCAACGGTCCAGAATGAATTCCATGCGCGTCTGCTCGCCATCATCGTAAAAGCGGATGAGCCTGGACGGACAGACATTGGCGCAGCCGCCGCATCCAACGCACTTTTCGGCGTCCACCTTGAGCTTGCCCCGGAACCCCTCCCCCACTTCCGCACCCGGGCCAAAAGGATATGGCAGCGTCACCCGCAAATTACTGAAACAGATTTTTGCTTCCTTGAGCTTGGATACAATCATAAGTCCTCTTGCAAAATAAACAAAAGCCGACAGACGACGGATCACGGACGACGAAAAACACACGATGGTTCACGCTAAACAGACAATAAACTCTCTAACACAGTCGACGGACGACAGACAATGGATCACGGACAATGACGGACCACAGAATGCCTCAGCCCACGACCTTACATGAACATCAGGAGCCGACGAGTGCGAATGCGAGGCCACCGATTTCCAGGACGAGCAGAATCAGGAAAAATCGCACCGCCTGATCGATACGCAATCGCGGATTGACAACATGCACGACCGCGACCAGGAGCAGCAGTATGGCCATCTTGACCAATATAGTGACCAGGCTCAATCCGTAATTTTCAAACATCGGCCAGGGAATAAAGACCGCGATAAATACCGCCGCAAAAATGAGCTGCTTGACATATATCATCCACTTGAACAGCGCCAATTTGGGGCCGCTCTGCTCGATGAACGGACCTTCCATGATCTCTTGATCCGCTTCGACGGTATCAAATGGCAATCGCGCCATCTGGGCGATGATGGCCAGAAACAGGCCGCCTCCCGCAATGAGCACTGACAGAGAAAAAGGCGCCTGTGCGTGATACGCGATGACATCACTGAACTGCGTGGATTGCGCCTTGATGGCCATGATCACCAGCGCGACAACGATGACCGGTTCCACCGTCAGCAGAAACATCACTTCGCGCGAAGCGCCAATAAAAGAAAACGGACTGTCGGAGGTGATACCGCTCAGGACCACCATCACGGCTGCCAGGGTCACCAGATAGATAAAAACGATGATGTCGCCGCTGGATTCCATGGGGGGTGCTGCTCCCAACGGCACAAGCACAGCCGAGGTGAGTATGGCTGCCAGGGCCAGCACCGCGCTATACCTGAAAAATGTGTAGGGTGAACTGACCATCTCTTCTTTGCCGAGCAACTTGAGCAGATCAAGATAGGGTTGATGAACCGGAGGTCCGATACGGGAATGCACCAGGGCCACCAATTTGCGCATGATGCCATCGAGCAAGGGCGCCAGCATCAAGACCAAAATGATTTGCCACAATCCGAATAGAAATCCACGCATGCATGCTCCTTTATGACCAGGCGGAGACTTATAATCCTCTGTCCAGCTTATTTTCCTTCGTAGCGACGGCGGTACAACTCTACAAGTTCCTTTTTGGAATAGACACGCACTTGTCCGGTTCTGACGTCCACGGTTTCCAGACGCTCGGTGCACGAAAAACAGGGGTCCATACTGCCCAGGCCGATAGGCACATCGGCGATGTATTCGCCGGCGACCATGACCGGTATGCCCTGCAGGTTCTGGAATGTCGGCGCGCGCGCCTTCCAGCGATAGGGGCGGCTGTCTTCACCCGTTATGACAAAGTGATGCGTTTCCCCGCGGGGGGCTTCCACGGAAGACAGTCCAACTTTCCCTGGTGGAATCGGTTCTCTGATATCAGCGATTATGGGGCTTGAAGGCATGAATCGCAGTGCGTCGCGGATAATGCGAATCGCTTCCAGGGTTTCGCGCATGCGCACCAGCACCCTGGACCAGATGTCGGAACCATTTTCCACCATCACCTCGCAGCCCAATTCCTGGTAAGCAGCATAGGGATGATCGACGCGGATGTCGATGCCCACGCCGGAGGCGCGGGCGGTTGGTCCCAGCAAGGCGTAGGCAATGACCTGTTGCGGAGTCAGCACGCCTACATCCACACACCGCGCGCGCAGCGTTGTGTCATCGGCAATCGCATTGATGACCTGTTTGGTCTCTTTTTCAACACGCGCCAGCACCTGCAACAATTCATCGTGAATCTCCGCGGGAATGTCGCGACGCACGCCGCCGATCAGGTTCATGCCCAGCAGTTTGCGGTTGCCGGTTATTTTTTCACACAGCCACATAACCGGCTCGCGGATACGCCATGCCTGCATGAGCACGGTATCAAAACCGATGATATGGCCAGCGATGCCCAGCCACAGGAGGTGGCTTTGCACCCGCTCCAACTCGAGCAGGATCGTGCGAATGAAGCGGCCCCGGGCCGGGACTTCGATTTCTGCTGCTTTTTCAACTGCTTGACAGTACGCCGTACTGTGAACCGACCCTCATATGCCGCAGATGCGTTCCGCGAGGAACGGCACCTGATTATAGTTCAGCTGGCTGTCGGCGATTTTTTCGACGCCGCGGTGATTGTAAAAACCGCGATAATCGCCGCCCACCACTTTCTCCCCTTCGACGAAAAGACGGAACTGTGCCGGCTCCTCAAGAACCGGAAAAAAAGGACCGATCGGGACGACCGTTGCTCCCTCGGGTGGCTTTTTAAATATGGGGGTCTCATTCACGGATGCGGGATAGGTCTGCAAGGGCATGTCACGGCGCAAAGGCGGCATATCCGCCGGCCAATCATCCGCCAGCATGAGCCGCCGCGGATCGGGATGGTGTCGCAGCGGAATACCCAACATATCCTGAATTTCCCGTTCCGCCCAATTCGCGGCCGGGATGTCCGCCTGTTCGGTGATCGCTTCGATCCACAGATCATGGGCCGGCACCTTGAACTGCGCCGTGATGAAGAGATGGTGGGCAGCCAGTGAATAGACATAGTCGACGAGATAACCGCCGGATTCCTCGCGATGATCCGTTCCAATGGCAACAACAAACCGGCCCGCCAGTTCATGGAAAAGGAAACGGTTTATCTCGACGCTATCCTCGCGCTCGATATGCAGAAGCACCATGTCATGCACCGGATATTCCACCCGCTTGATTTTATCCGCAAATCGTTTTTTCAGGAAACCTGTTATTTCTTTAGCCGTCATCACGGGCAAGTCCTCCGCGTCCGTTATTTACCAGCAGAAAATGCAAAAAGCAGAATAACTGTCAGGAGCGCCCCGATCAGCATCCATAACAAATAGACATGGGGCAGACCGCTATGGGTGTTGCTGAAGAAGCGCAAGAAACGCATCGTTGCGTTGACCAGTGGAGTATAAAACCACCGGTCCACATCGATCAGACGATGCCAAAAATCGTCCTTTTTAAGATGGATGTCAGGATAGCGAATCGTCGGATAGACCCCCGGTCGCTCATATTTCCCGATGCGTATCCTGAAAATCTGTTTGAAGGGCAGATAATAGCTGTGCGCGCGGTAACGCCCATCCTCGTTTTTGATCGGCTCACCGCCGAACCAGGTTTGATCCGCGCGCTGGGTTACTTTTGCGCTTCTGAAGAGGTAGAAGGCGAGGGCAGCACAGAGAACAAAAACCACGAACAAGGGCAGCGCCTGCCATCCGGCTGCTGCATCGTTCACATGCAATTCGAGACCGGCCAATGTGCTGTGGCCGTAGACGCTGGAGGCATCACCCACAAATCCCGGTGGGAACAGCGGCGTCAGCGCGCGAAAGATCCATTGCACGGGCAGGCGCGGAAATAAACCAAACAGAATGCATAGGCCGGCCAATACAAACTGGGGTATTTGCATGGACCAGGGCACATCACCCGTTTTGGCTTTGCTCTTGTTATCGGCGTATTTGCCATAGAATACCGAACCGATAAATTTTATGAAAGAAGCCAAAGTCACTGCGGAAACGAAGATGGCCAGCAAGCCCAGTATCACAAAAACCGGTTTCAAGAAACCGCCGCGCAGGGTGGCCTCGTAAATCAGCCACTTGCTTGAAAAACCGCTAAAGGGCGGAATGCCCGCAATGGAGAGAAAAGCAATAACAGCAACACCGGCTGTCAAGGGCAGAATCGTCGCCAGGCCGCCGATTTTATTGATGTCGCGCGTCCCCACTTTATAAAAGACAGAACCTGCAACAAAAAACAGGCATGATTTATAGCAGACATTATTGATGAGATGAAAAATACCGGCCCCCAGGGCGATTATTGCCAAAACAGGCTGAACCGGGAGAAAATAGATGCCGGTGCCGATGGCGAGAAATATGTAGCCCATCTGCCCGATGACGTGAAAGGAGAGCAAGCGTTTGGCGTCCTCCTGTACCAGGGCGGTCATGGTGCCGACAAGGATGGAAATGGCGCCAAGACAGGCGATGGTCAATCCCCATACCTGTGAATGCGAACCCGCAGGCAGAAAATCGCAGAAAACGCGGATCACACCATAGATACCCAGTTTGGTCATGCTGCCGGCGAAACTGACTGAAGCAGGCGCTGGAGCCGCCGGATACGCATCGGGCAGCCAATCTCCCATCGGCAAAATGCCGGCCTTGGTCGCAAAACCCAACAGAAAGAAGCCGAGGACCAGGTGGAGCAGGCCTGGAGATGCGCTCTGCATCTGCACCATCGCGCTTTTCAGGGCTGTGAACGAGAAAGATCCGCTGTGAAGGTAGAGTACAAGTCCGCCAATGAATAAAAAGGCCGTAGCCACGTGGGTCATAAAGAAATACTTAAAGCCTGCGCGCAGTCGCGTCGCGTCATTGCTGCGGTAAATGACCAGCAAATAGGAGCACAGGGTCATCATCTCCCAGAATATAAAAAAGAAGAACAGGTCCGAAATGGCAACCACCGCGATGACCGCTGCGAAAAAGAGTAGCAGGACGGCGTAGAAATAGCGCAGACTCTGCTGCTGATAGTGGGCGATCTGCATGAAACTCTGCGCGTACAGGGTGACCAGCACGCTGATGATGGAGATGATGGCCAGGAACAGCGCGCTGAGATAATCGATGCGGAAAAGCAATGAGGCGCCCAATCCAGGTACCTGCCACAAAGCCTTTTCCATGATTATCGGCCCGGAGGTGAAAACCTGGATGACGCATGCGAGGATCAGCACCGTGGCAAGAGAAGACGCGCCCCAGGCGACCCAGCCGATGCTGCGGCGTCTATCCCCCATCCACAACGTGATCAACGCGCCGGTCAGATAAATAGCTACCGCTGCAAAGAATGTCGGCATAGAATCGATTCCCGTTTAGGGTCCATCACACGAATAAACTATCACATTCCCATGGCGTGCATCAATTGCAAACCAATATAGGGCACGACCAGAGTCAGTACCACCAACACCCCCAGGGCAAATTGCATGCTAAAGGGCACGGGTTGTGCATCCGCGGCCTTTGCCGAGGGTATGCCAAAGAATACTTTATGACCGATGTGCAGAAACCAGGCAAATCCGAGAATGATTTCCAGTAGAAATGGAATCAGAAGCAGCCAGCCGGCCGTACCTCCCAGCTTCAGGGTTGCTGCCAGCAAATAGAATTTACTCCAGAATCCTGAAAACGGCGGCACGCCCAGGAGCGCCAGCATGCCGCAGACAAAGGCGACGGCCAGGAACGGCAGCTTTTTGCCAACACCGCTGAGTTCGTCGATTTGCCGTGTGCCGGCTGAATACGAGAGAACGCCCACGCACAAGAACAGGAGTCCCTTGGCCACGCTGTGATTCAGGATATGCATTGCACCCGCATAGGCGCCCAATTTGCAGCCCATCATCGCCAGACCGAGGCCAAAGAGTACGTAGGCAAGATGCGCGATGGTGGAGTAGGCGAGAAGTTTTTTGAGATCAGACTGTGTGAAAAACAGAAACAGGGCCAGAGACATGGTGACGACAGCCAGAATCGCGACGATCAGTCCGGAGAGCCACGGGATGTCGAAATTGGCAAAGGTGAGACGGGCGATGAGGAAGACACCCGCCTTGACCATGGCGGCTGCGTGAAGATACATGCTCACGGTTGTCGGGGCGGCCATGGCATCAGGAAGCCAGGTGTAAAAAGGGAATTGTGCGGACTTGGCCCACGCGGCGATCAGGAAAAAGAGAAAAATCCAGAATCGCAGGCGCGGCGCCAGTTCCGAGAGGGCATCAAAATCAAACCGGCCGGTATGGACATAAAGCACCACCAGTCCGGCCGCGAAGAATAATCCGCCAGAAAAGGTCATGAGCAGCGCTTTAAAACCCGCGCGCAACGATTCGGCATTGCGGTAGTGCGAGATGAGCGCCCATGAACAAAGCGTGGTCATTTCCCAGAAGAAGAACAGCTGCAGTAAATTGGGTGAAAGTGCGACACCGATCATGGCGGCGATGAACAGGAGCAGCCAGAAGTTGTGCCGCTCGCGGCCGTCTTCGCTGGCATGTTCACGATTGTGGCGGCTGATGTAGCCCGTGCCATAGAGAATCACCAAAAAACCAAGCACCACAACAACCAAAAGCAGCAAGGTACTCAGCGGATCCAGGAGGAAACCGAAGAGGCCCTGGGATGCTGTGCCGGGAATCCATTGCCACGAAAAAATCAGAACACGCCAAGCCCCCGGTGGCTTTTGAATAAAAAGCCAGATCAGGGAGAGCAGCATCCCGGTCACGCTGCCACAGGCAACCAGAGTGAGACGTTTTTTCGGCGCTATCATGGACAGGATCGCGCCGGCAACCGGAAACAGGATCAGGAGAATCACGCTGAGCATCAGTATTTTTCCTTCTCGATGGAAAGCGTAATGCGCTCAAATAATGCCACCATGCGAAAGACACCAGCTTCGACTTCCGGACTCAGACCTTCCCGGAATCCCCGCTGCGCCGGCTGAATGCCGAAGAGGATCACCTCGGCTGTGGTTTCTTGCTGCAAATAGTTCATCAACAATGCCAGTGAAGGCTTGTGACTGGAGAAGCGGTCATCACTCAAATCCTGCGCCCTTAAAGCGATCCCTTCACCGGGTTCGCCGTGAAAATCAACGGCGTCGATGAGCACGACAAACGTCGGCTTGAGCATTCTGACTTCACCGGTATAATTCTCCGGCATCTCATCGCAGACGATGCTGTGCAGATGCGGGTGATCAGGCAGCCGCCGGGCCAGAACAGGGCCCAATCCATCATCACCACGATCAGGATTGCCGATGCCAAGCAGGACAACTCTGCCGTGGCGCAGGTGATGGGTAAGAGTATGAAAGAACGGATCTGTACGTTCCGGCAAAATTCATCTCCCCGCCGCGATGACACTCATCGTTCCGGCAGCCTTTTTATCTGACGATAGGAGAAGACCGGCCCATCCACACAAATATATTTATGGCCAATGGCGCAGTGTCCGCATTTGCCCACACCGCACTTCATGTAGCGCTCCAGCGTCGAAATGATGCGATCTTCAGCAAAGCCCATGCCGAGGAGGTCCTGAATGACGAATCGAATCATGACCGGCGGTCCGCAGGTGAAAGCCACGGTCCGGTTGATATCGAGCTTGATTTTTTCCATCAAGGTGGTAACCACACCGACCGGGCCTTGCCACGTTGCGTCCGGCGTATCGACGGTCTGCAGGAACTGGATATCGGTGCGTTTGCTCCATGTTTCCAGCAGCGGTTTATAGACCCGGTCCGCCGGCGTACGGGCGCCATAAAGGATGATGAACTGACCGAATTCGTCGCGACGGTCGAGCATGGGTTCGATGAGCGACTTGAGCGGCGGCAGGCCGATGCCGCCCGCGATGAAGAGAATATCCTGGTCTGTGACCTCCTCCAGGGGAAAAGAATTCCCCAAAGGGCCGCGGATGCCCAGATAGTCGCCCTCTTTCAGGGCGTGCATGGCATGGGTGACAGCGCCAATAGCGCGGACCGTGATATCAAACTGCTGCGGCGTATGGGGGTTGGAGGCAAACCCGAAAGGCGCTTCCCCGACACCAAATACAGTCGCTTCCACAAATTGACCGGATTTGAAACTGAAACGCCGATTCAGCGCCTTATTGGCGAAATGCAGGGTGAACGTCTTGGTATCGCTGGTCTCATCAACGATGCGATCGATCAAGGCCAAATCAGGAAGATAGAGATTTTCCATGGTATGGTTATCCATCTCGGCGTAAACGTTTCACGACGGCTGGCACATCGAGCTGGTTGAAAGCCTGGCACACGGTGATGCAGCGGCCACAACCCACACAACCCGGATGACCATCCTGTTGAATATAGGCATAGCTGAGTTTATGATAAAACCGTCTCTTCACACGTTCTTTGGCCTTTGCGCGCGGATTATGCCCGGAAGCCTCGCGTGTAAAGCCGGCGTATTGGCAGGAATCCCAGCAGCGATACCGCGTACCCTGGCCATCTTCCTGAGGGCAGTCGTAGACGTCGAAACAGGTACAGCACGGGCATACGTGCGTGCAACCGCCGCAGCTGAAGCATTCCGCGCCCATCTCATCCCACAATTCTTCCCGCACGCGATTATTGGTGATCTGAATACAGGCTTTGGCGAGATAGGCAGTGGGGATCATTTTCTCATCGCACTTTTGCATCAATTCCTGACGCAGCTGCAGATCTTTGCGTTTGGCGGACTGACAGGGCACGTGCCACTCTTCGAGAAACCTGCGGCCGGCGGCGCTGCCAATCTCGACGAGAAATGTCTCGCCGAGATCCGTCAACTGCAGATCGAACCCATGCTCCAGCCAGGGCCCGCCATTGCAGCAGATACAAAAACAGGTATCCAGGGGCTCGGTGCAGGCGAGACTGATGGTGAGGGTCTGTTGGCGGCGCTGCCAGTAAAGTTGATCCTCAAAGGCTCCCTGAAAAAACCCATCCATATGCGCCAGCCCCTGCAGATCACAGGAGCGGATGCCAAACAGGACGCGCGGCTTGGGCTGGGGCGGAGATTTCGCGACCGGCTTGTTGCCGGAGAAATGGTAAGAGAATAGCTCTTCGCGGGCAGGTATGAAAAAACGCTTCAGAGGATCGTGATCGTTCACATAGTCGAAGGTGATTTGGCGTACATTGCTGATGGGCTCGAAGGTGATATCACCGCCCTTCATTTTTACCGGCGCAATGACTTCTGTTTTCTTCATGCACCGCGCCAGACCTTCGAGAAACAGAGTTTTCGGGACAATTGCTTTGGCACTCACCTGCATCACGCCGTCTCCAATTTTGCGGCACAGAGTTTCATTTCAGGAATCCCGGATTCGCTCTCCAGGGCCGCCAGCATCAACGACTGCGAGAGACCCTCTTTGTGATGAATGGGAAGGAACAGGGTACCCGGGGCAATGGCACGGGTAGCCACCAGTGTGCAGCGCAGGTGACCCCGCCGCGTGACCACTTTAACCGGCCAGCCGCTGCGCAATTTCAAGGCTTTCGCGTCATCCGTGTTGATTTCCACGGTGACGATGGGATCCTCCTTGTCCAGGGTAAAAGAGCGGCTCACCATGGTGCCGGTGCGGCGATGAAAAACCGGCCGTCCCGTGAACAAGGCAAAAGGATATTCGTCATCCGGCGGTTCCGTGAACGGCGCCCCCGCCGTGACCGGATAGAAGCCGCCGCGGCGCTCGCCCAAAAGCGCACGACAGCGGCCATTTCCTTTTTGGGCACCCGGGGCAGGCCAGACGACTCCGCCCGGCTGATCCAGCTGAGCATATTTGATCTGTTGGTAACAGGGTATGCAAGACTGCATTTCCAGAAATATCTGTTTGGGATCGGACGGAAACGTGGCGCCAAAGGCCTTGGCCAATCTGGCGATAATCTCGCCATCGGACAGGCACGCCCCGACAGGCCGGATCGCCTGACGCACGCGCTGTATCCGGCCCTCCAGGTTGGTGAAGGTCCCTTCCTTCTCGGCGTAACTGCAAGCCGGCAGGACCACATCCGCCAGCGCAGCGGTCTCGGTGAGGAACAGATCCTGCACCACCAGGAAATCGAGATTTTTTAACGCTTTTGTCGAGGCTTGCGTATCCGGTGCAGCCCAGGCCAGGTTTTCTCCGACCACATACAGACCCTTAATGCGTTTGCCGGCCTGATTCAGCATCTCCTGCACCGTGAGTCCCTTCTTTTCAGGCAGGCTCCCCCAGTATTCAGCTACATCATGTCGGGTCGGGGTTTCCTTGATCAAACGATGTCCCGGCGCCAGCTCCGTCATCAAACCGGCATCAATAGCGCCCTGCATGTTGTTGGCTGATAGCAAGGGGATCAAGCCGGCGCCTTCGCGGCCCATATTCCCGGTCAGCAGCGCCAGATTCCACAACGCCTGTACGTTGGCCGTGCCATTGACCTGCTGGGTGACGCCGGTACCATAAATAATCACACCTGGCCCGGATTTGGCCATGAGTTCAGCCGCCTGGACGATCTGATGCGCGGGCACGCCGCACACCTGTTCGGCATACTCGGGCGTAAAGCGCTGCAAGCCGTCATCGCGCAAATGGGAAATTCCCAAAACACCGGGATCCTGCCAGCCTCTGGCGATGATGACGTGAAGCAGGGCATTGAACAGGGCCAGATCGGTCCCGGGGCGTGGTTGCATAAAAAGTGTGTAGAGTGGGGTGTGTTCCTGCTGCCGGGGATCGATGTGGATGACGGGAATCCCCCGTTTGGCGGCCTGGAAAATATATGATCCAACGCGCGCCGCCTGCGCCTTGGGATTGGCGCCGGCAATCAGGATTACCGAGGCTTTCTCGATATCAAGAATCCCGGCGCACGCGGTGGCATATCCCATCTGCGCCTGCAGCACGCGCACCGAAGGCGCGTGATCGTAGCGCACCAGTGAATCGACATGGGGCGTTCCCAGCACGGAACGGGCCAAACGGTTGAGCAGGTAAGCCTCTTCTGTCGTAGTTTTAACGGACCCGATCACACCGATGCAGTCCGCGCCATGGTCATCGCGCAGTTTGGCGAGTCTATCATGAACGAGGGTGATGGCTTGCCGCCAGGAAGCTGGTACTAATTTTTGCCGGTTACGAATGAGGGGTTGTGTGAGACGTTGTGGATGGTGGATGATCTGGTGACCATTCCACCCTTTGATGCATAAAGTACCGCGGCTGAGTGGATGAGATCGTTGTGGGCTGGCGCTGATCACCTGGTTTGCTTCTACTTCGAGCAGCATCCCGCAACCGCATCCGCAAAACGGGCACGTTGTTTGAATCTTCACCTACGCGCTCCTTTATAAAGAAACACAGGCCGGTTCAATCCAAACTGCTATCGATCCAGAGAGGAGAATGTACATTTCAAGTCGGAAAAAAACACAATACGCCAGTGATAACCCTGCAGCCCTGATAACAGCCATCATTGCTGCAGGCTCTTCAAAAGAGGCGCGCCATTTCCAACCTTACTTGTCTGATTAGAGTATAGTTAAAACCGCAAAAAGTAGCAAGTATTTTTTTACAAAATTGCAATATTTTTTTCACGCAACCGCACACGCGGTGCATATTTTCATGCAACCGCCAGGTTATTCACGACTCAATACTATTAATGATTGGATTTTTCTTATATCGATGTCTTGCTTCTCCATTCCCCATCAATGCTCCGTCTCATAACACAACAGCGATTGCCATTTTTGCAGCAAATGTCTTGCACATGATCGTTTTTTTTTATAAAATATAATACAATATTTTTATTAAAATCGAGTACCTTATGAAAACGCTTGCCCTTATTTTGTTGCCGTTTATGCTGACAAATGCAGTCGCAGCGGCCGATTTCGACACCGACACTCTGAAAACCGATCAGGGGTCAATCATTCTGACCTTCATCGGACATGGCACGCTGATGATGCAGTTCGATACCACACTCATCCATATCGATCCGGTCAGCGGCTACGCAGACTATGCGCAGATGCCCAAAGCGGACATTGTGCTCATAACCCATGCGCATGGAGATCATCTCGACGCCACGGCGCTGCAACATATCGTGACGCCCAATACCACGATAATCGCCGCGCCCGTCTGTCAGCAAGCCTTGAATAACGCCGATATTTTGCTGAATGGCCAGAAAAAACAGCTCAGAGGCATCGAAATAGAAGCCGTTCCCGCCTATAACATCGTTCACAAGCGACCTGGGAACGTGCCCTACCACCCCAAGGGCGAAGGTAATGGCTATATCCTGCGCCATGGCGGCAAAGCCATCTATGTCGCGGGCGATACGGAGAACACCCCGGAAATGAAGGCGCTGCAAGGCATCGACATCACTTTTTTGCCCATGAACCTCCCCTATACCATGACGCCGGAGATGGTGGCCGATGCAGCGAGGGCCTTGCGACCGGTCATTCTCTATCCCTATCACTATGGCAAAACCGATGTCCGCGAGCTGGAAAAATTACTGGAAAAAGATACGACGATTGAAATTCGCATCAGAGATTTACAATAGAGAAGGAATGATCCCGATGATAGTATTCACACAACGCGCAGAAGAAGCATTGACCAAAGCGGTCGCGGAGAGACCGCGAATCTATGAAATCATCATCGCCGGTTTTGGCTGAGGCGGTCCCAAACTCAACCTGGTCGAGGTTGGTCAGCAAAAAACAGCCGCAACCCATAAAATGGAAAAATGCGGCGCCACAGTGCAGTGGGACGATCGCATCGAACAGATCATGAATATCTACGGCAAACTGGCCGTTGATTTCGCGCATTACCTGTTTGAGGAACGTTTCATTGTGGGATTTCAGCACGGCGGCAGCTGCTGCTGACGCCAAGCCATCCCTGGAACAAAATTTGCCATCCTGTGAGCCATCAAGACCAGCGCCGGGATGGCATTCTCATTAATATAAAAGCCAGCAGATAAAGCGAGGCTGCCAGCAGCAGACCCGCATCGTATCCCCACGCAAAAACAACCAGCAACACGGCGGCTGATCCCAGCACCGAAGCCGCTCCGTTCACCGCGAATCCCCAATCCACCAGAGACCTGACACGAAGCGCGGCTTTGGGACAGGTAAAAAAGCGTGCGGATGGGAAATCTTCCGCACGCCGGTGTCCACAAACATCCATCAGTTGCGGCTGGACAGGCGGTCACGGCCTGCCAGTGTTTGACTGACTTTAGGAGGAAGCGGACAGTTTTCAGATAAAAAAGGGGATCGACACCTTTCTGAATTGGTAACAGGTTCTGGCGCGTCAAGCGTCATTCAGACAGGAGAGGTGTCGGACACCCGATGGTAATGACACGGCCCCCGGGACAACCAGCACAAGGCCCTGCCCGTCTGATCAGAGCACGACTGTTTGCCCCGGGGTGCAATTTATACTCTGGTGCGGAGGAGGAGGCCCGAAACTCAGGGAGGCCACCACATTCGTTCCGGACCTCCGTCCCGTCAGAAACTGAAACCAATGCTGAAATATTGGTTCGCGTCGAACAAATCCATATTCCGGTAAGCATAGTCAATTATCAGCGACGAATTACCCATGGGCACGGCCAGTCCCATGCCAAAGGTGGCGCCAAATTGACCATCATCCTTGTACCCTTCGGGATAGTCTTCCGGATAAAACGGCAGCGAGTAACCGCCGCGCAAAAAGACCATCTTTTTAAAGGCATATTCCAGTCCGACGCCGGCTTGATCGATAGCGTAGCTGTTATTGGCGTATACACCGGAGACTTTGAGCGTTTGCAGACGGTCCAGCCGGTAATCATAAGTGATGCCCATATTCAGGCTGGTCGGCAGTTCCGCAGCGCCCATGTCCAGCTTGGTTTTACGCGTGGTGGCATTGGGATTGGACCAGGGAACGGAGGTATCGAATTCGATGCCGGTTCCATTATAGGACATATCCGAACCAAAATTGCGCATAGCCAGGCCAAACGATATATTGAAAGGCGTGACATACTGCAAACCAAAATCAAAGGCCACGGCGCTGGCGCTCATGTTGCCGATTTTTTCAGAAATCACTTTCAGATTGGCACCAAAATTGATGCGATCGGTGAACTGCTTCGCATAACTTGCGCCAAAGGTCATAAAATTGGGCTTGAGGATTTCGCCGGTGCCCTCCGGCGCCTCGATGGTGGTCACCGGGACTTCACCAATACTGAACATCTGCAGCGAAATGCCGACGGCCCCCGTTTTGCCGACGCGAGTGCCCGCGGCAAAGTAGGAGATATTCATATCCGCAAAATAGGACAGATATGAAAAAGTCGCTTCTCCGCCTTTTATCATGGAGAGTCCGGCGGGATTCCAGTAAATGGCTTCGGTTCCGCTGATATCAGCGATATTGGCGCTGCCTAACGCGACATTGCGCGCACCCATGGGGATCATGAGCTCAGGCGCGGCACTGGTACCCAACTTGGGACCACTGGCGAACAGCGCCGACGAGATCATCACCAGAAAAAACAGTGTGATGAGAATGGATTTTATCTTCATAGGTAACTCCTTCGCAATTGGATAACTTGGCTACAGATTAATCCTTCAGGACAGGCATGGATGCATAGCCAGGTTCCCGCCCTGAAGCGCCCTTAATAAGTGTCCAGACGTTCATTGGGGGTAAAGACCGCCAGTTTACCGACCTTGTTGCCGATTCCGGGCACGTCGACATGATAGATGTAAATGCCGCTCGCCACCGGCAGGCCGTAGGAATTTTTCAGGTCCCACCGCATCAGGGTCGTCGCCGGACTTGCTTTATCCAGCTTGCGAATCAGATTTCCCGCCAGATCGAAGATACGAATCGTGCATTGATCCGGCAGATAGGTGAATTGCACCCAGCGTTCAAAAATATTCATCTCGCCGCTGTGATAGCCATAGTAGGGGTTGGGCACCACATTGATGAGCGCCAGGTCGCTCTTCTTTGCTGCATCCGTCACGGTATTGACCGGTGCACTGAAGACAAAACTGTCATTGGTTCCGTTGGGTTTTGTCGTGGTGATCCGGAATACGGTCCCGGTTTCAGGCATCTCCTGGTTATAGGGTCCTGTGTTCACATCGCCGCCGTTCCAGTTGATAAAGACCATGCGGCGCAGCACATCGCCCTGGGCGCAATCTAGATAGACATATCCGGACTGATCAGCTGCAATCTTGGTCAGCAGGGTGTTGTAGCCCGCTTCACCCGGCGAATCATCCTCCGGGATGATCCAGTATATCCAGTCGGTGTAAGGATCATTGGCGCCACCCGAAACCGAATGGTCGGCGGTATCGCCGTATCCCAGCGCATCCAATACCGGCTGGGTCAGCAGATTGAACGCACCGTTTTCATCGATATCGAGGATAAACGGGAAGAGCCGGTAATCGTCATTGGGATTCTGCGGATCGCGCAAATTCCAGATTTCGAATCCGACATCAACGAGCAATCCGCCATCCGCGCCCGTGGAATAGGCATAGGCGATGAAGGCCTTGTTGGGACGGTTGCTGAAGCGAATCTCAAAATCGTTGGGAATGATCAACGGCCAGCGCGCCCCACCCTGGGTGACACGATTTTTAAAATACTCATAACTGGCACCGTCGGCTGCGCCGACTTCACCGGTGTGGATGAGCCATTCCGCATCGCCGACCTGCTGATTTTCCGTGGGACGTTCAGAGGGAAATCCGGCGAGTGGACTCGTCCAGTTTCCGGCTGCGCCTTCCGGCGGATTCAGTGCACCGGCGCCGTTGGCGACTACCGCAAAATTTGCAAATTCATTGGGCGGACCAGCCACCTTGACCAGCAAGCCATCCACAACGGTATAGGCGTCATCGCCGCGCTGATTGGTCTGTTTTTTCAGCAGCGTGTCAGCTGCAGTGAAAGATTCACTGGCACTGCTGATCAGATTCCAGCTGTTATCGCTGTTGAAGATGACTTTGTAATACTTGCCGGTGAGTTTGGTTTTATCAACCACCAGAGGCACCACGGTGCCATCACTGTTCCCGGAGTGGGTCACCACCAGGGTATCCAGTGGTGCTGCCCCATAACGGACGCCCGGCTTGTTCTGCGGAACCACGGTCACCACCGTTGGCGAGCTGTCAAAATTTTGTGGTTTTGCAAAACGGCAGTAGGAATTGGCCTGCACGCCAAAAAAGTACTCTTTGCCATTCACGAGTGGATCGCCCACGGTGCCCACAGCCGGATGTTTGTTCACCGAAAGCGTGATATAGCGTGAATCCGTATAAGGCGCTGATTCCGCAATATCCGCCACACCCATGCGCTCATAGATGATGGGATCGGCACCGCCGGCATCGGAGAACTGATAGATCGTATAACCGGTGAAATCATAGGCACCATCGGTCACCTGGGCGTACTCGCCG
The DNA here is from genome assembly GCA_963169875.1 of Candidatus Zhuqueibacterota bacterium. Classification (GTDB taxonomy): domain Bacteria; phylum Zhuqueibacterota; class Zhuqueibacteria; order Residuimicrobiales; family Residuimicrobiaceae; genus UBA2214. The sequence continues at coordinate 17,570 of CAUJEL010000210.1, read as the reverse complement.
TCCACCACCATCATCTGGCCGATGAGACCGTTGGCCACAATGTCTGTTACGGAATAGGGTGTCACACCATCTTCATTGACTTCAGAGCGGCCATCCCAGGTCAGCACTACTTCATTGGCTTGATTGGACACCGAAACCGCCGGCGCTTTGGGTGGACGCGGCAGCGCAAAATTGATATCGTAGGCCAGTTGCGCGATTTCATCGATGGCTTTGACATAGCTGACGCTGTTCAAATTGTTGGAACCACGGCCAACCAGCACACCCGCCACAATTTCCTGCACACCCGGTTCACCGAAATCGGGCATGCCATTGCCATTCTGGTCCTGCCATTTTTCCATGCGATACGGACCGGTGGTCATCATGAAGCGGCGATCCGATTCTTGCGAATCCAGCCAGCCAGTATTGGACTCCGGGTCGCCGGAGAACATGAAAGAGGTCCTCGGCGCTGACGCATCGGTACCGGTTCCACCGTAGGTGATCGAAGTGCCATCGCGCCAGTAACCGCGCATATAATTCCAGATATCGCCACCGGTCTGCGGGTTGCCCTGCGGAGAATCATCATTGTTAAAGTAAATGAACGATGTCATCTTGATCATGCGTTTGTTGGGCAGAACAGTGCCATTGGGCAAGCGCACGGTGTCGCCGGGCGAATCGACGACGGGACCCTGAAAAAAGTCGACGCCCATGGCCGGCGGTGCTGCGCCGTAATCCTGATCATTATTGGTGGCGTTGTAGCAAAATGCCAGACCCAGGGTGGTATCGCAGCCGACAAAATCGTCTCTGCCGCCGCCCATATCCGGATCGGACCAGATGACGAAATAGGTCTCTTCCCAATCGTTGATGCTCTTGTTGACGAGCGTCCACTTGATGAAGACCATGTCGCCGATGGCATCAGCCCGGTCAAAGGCCCAAACCAGCTGGCGCACTTCCAGACCCAACTTCGGGGTGCTGAACAGGGTGTGCTCAGCAAGATCATTATACACGCAGTACAGGGTCTGGTCACCAATGAGCAGGGGCTTGCCGTCTTGATCCACGGGCGCGCCCTGGTCCACCGGCCAGTTGTTCCAATCGCCGCTGCCATCGGAGCGCAGTTCATACCACCTGAATGCCTCATCCAGGCGATTGGCTGCTATTGGCGGGTCGATGCCCGCGGTGAGGATCTTGCCGGGTTGAAATTCGGTTGCATCGTGAATCACGCCCGCGATGCGGGGTACACCATTGACTCTGGCGCCAACCATCTGGCCAGCAGCAAAAACGGGACTCAATCCGGAACCTTTGGGCCATTCCAACCCCCAATCGTGCAGGATGTTGTCATAGAACCAGGTGCCGTTGTTGCGCATGATGCCGTTGAGACGGTTGACATTGACGTAGATGTCATTGTTCACCATGGATTTCTGCAGACGGGCTGGCTGGGTTGCATCTTTGGCCGCCAGCGTCACAGTCACCAGGGCAAACAGTATGAGAAAACTGATGAGAATCTTTTTCATGGAAATTCCTCCAATAGAACATGGATTCCGGCCTGAGAGGATCATTACATCTCCCACTGCACGCCCAGGCGAATCTGGCGCGGAACGCCAAAATAGTTATAATCGATTTCGCGCATCTTGTAGAGCTTTTTCCCTTCTTCATTCAGGGTGCTCCAATAACTGCGTCCGGCAGCGGTGCGCAGATAACCGGTATCGTCAGGCAGCCCCGAGGTGATCCAGACATCCTGGACGTTTTCGGTATTGAGCAGATTGATGATCCAGGCATACACCGTCAAACGCGAAGCCCCCAGTGTGAACATCTTGTCGATTTTCATATCCACTTTATAGTTCCAGGGTGTGATTTCGCTGTTGACGGCTGTCGCAGGAATCTGGGACAAATTATCATTGTCATAACGGCCGCTGAACGGGAATTGTCCGGACAGCGCCATGCGCGTGTAGGGATTGCCTGAATTGAACGAAAAGATCATGTTCACGCCCATGTTGTGAAAGGCCTTGGGAATTGTGCGTTCCTCGGCAAAGCGGTAATCGAGAATCAGGCTGCCTGTATGGCGCTGTTCAAAATCAAGGGGCATGGCGAATTTCGGATAATCGCCGCGCGTGCCACGCTGCCAGGCAATATCGTAATTGGAGTTGGAGGCAGAGCCGGTGCCGCGCGCGAACTGCAGTTCATAATTCAGCGTCGCGCTGATGTTCTTGTAGCGGCGCAGATTAAAAATCAAATCCAGACCGCGAACCGTGCCAAAATCGCCATTCTCGCGGAATGCGATCGTCTTGACATCAGTCACCATGGGCAAAAGTTGGATCAGGTCTTCCGTCTCCTTGTAAAAAGCAGTCACCTGCATGGATGCGAAATCCGTGAAGGACTGCTTGAAACCAACTTCATAGGACGTGGTCTTGGGCGGCCGGATGTTGGGATTGTTCAACCAGGTGAAATAACCGCCGGAGGTGACATACGTATCCATGTAGAACGGACTCAGATACAAATCGATCAACTGTGGCGCCTGATAGAACTTGCCAAACTGGGCATGAAAAACTGTTCGATCTGTGATCGGGTAGCCGATGCCAAACCGCGGGCTGAAATAGTAATAGGATTCAGAGGGTTTGGTGTCATCGCTATTGAAAATCTGATCTCCACCAAACATGCCAGAACCGGGGATGTATTTACCCGATTCATCATAGCGGGCTTCAATTTCCTTGAACATCCAGGCATTGGGATTGACATAGTCCCAGCGCAGGCCGAGATTCAGCACCAGATCCTCAAACTCTATTTTATCCTGGACATAGCCGCTCATGGTGATGGGACGATAGGGCTTCTGTTTGTAAAAGCCGCTCAATGGTTTACCGCTCTCATCGCGTTCGACATCGGTCAAGTAATCGCCATCATCGACTTCGTTGCCATGGACATCATAGCCGTAAAACCGTACATCCGCGCCGCGGAATTTTTCGATATCACTCTCCCAATCGGGATCCGCAAGCCGGGATGGCACGGAGTTCTGATACATACGCACGGTATGGTACTTGTATTCGAATCCCGCTTTGATGGTGTGTATTTTGCCGATTTCATGGGTCAGGTCAAAATCGACACCCAGGTGCGTGCTGCGCTGTTTATTATAGGCATCATACTGCGCGCCCGGTTGGAAATAATCCGGCGCGAGGCGTCCAGTAAAAGCTTCCCCATAATAGATACTGGAATCGGGCCAGGGATTATATTGGGGATCGCCATACTTGTACAGGTCATCGCCAAATGCCGGATCGTAGCATTTGCGGAAGGTATCGAAATAATTCAATTTCAGATCATAAAAAGTCGTCGGTTTGATCATGTGCGTCAGTGTGGTATTGAACGACCTGGAATGAGTCTCCGTGATGGGTGCGTGCGCCACATTGAAAAAACGCACCGGCTGAATGGCATTGGCAAGGCCGTACCAGTCCTGGCTGAAAGCCCGATCCGTTTGAATATAGCTGCCCTTGAGCTCGAGATTTTTGTTCAACTGGAATTTCACCTTGCCGGTATAGGACCAGTCAGAGCTCTGGTTGCCGGGCAGTCGCGCATTAAAGGTATAGTCGTGACGCACGGTGTCCATGAGCATGGCGCCAGTGTCATCCAGCCTGCCGGTCTGGATCGGTTGTTGATAGGTGAAATCTGCAAGCCGGTATTGATTTTCGGACCAGCCCCACGAGGGCGTCCAGTCATCGCGGAAATTGCGCGTCACACTGACGAAAAAGGTGTGCTGTTTTTTGGGAATGATGGGGCCGCTCAGCGTGCCAATGTACTCGTTGAAACCATAGGAATAGGTGCCGAGATTTTTGCTGTCGGCGCTGAGGAACTCGTCGGTCACGGCTTCCAGGGATACATTGTAGCGGTCTTTGCCAGCGCGCGTGGAGATGGCGAGAATGCCGGACATGGCTTCGCCGTACTCGGCATTGAAACCGCCGGTCTGCACACTGATCTGTTCGATGGCCTTATTGGGCACATACAGGCGCATGGCCGAGTTGTAGGGATCGGTCACCAGCACGCCATCGATATAGGTAGCGGTTTCACCGGCACGGCCGCCGCGCACATTCATGGCAGAGCTGTTGTCCGGTTTGACGACGCCGGCGGTGATCGAAGCCAGATCCTGTATGCCGCGCACCGGCATGTTTTTAATCTCATCGACGGTGCGAATGATGTTGGTATTGGTTTCATCTTTGCGGATCAGAGGACGTTTGGCTATGACAACGACTTCTTCTCCGCTGAGGGTTTCTGAGGATAATTTAAAATTTACCTCGGTGGTCAGGTCCACGTTGATGTAGACACTTTGCTCAACCACGGATTGATATCCGAGCATCGAAGCTCTCACCGAGACCGTGCCTGCCGGAACGTTCAGGATCGAGAAGCGTCCTTCGATATCCGTGATGGCACCGAGAGCTGTACCGGTCACCATGACATTAACGCCAACGAGCGCCTCACCGGTTTCTTTATCTGTGACCTTACCGGCAATTTTGCCCGTGGTACCCGCCAAAACCAACATGGGAACCGCGGCGATAAGAATCATGAGCGCTATTGCTTTTCTCCACATAGTAAAGCCTCCTGTTCACTTTTTCCTCCTTGGACGATCAGGACACCTTCTTGCTCATGATTCCGGTTGTCTGGGACCCGTCTTGGTCGCGATTATTTCACCTCCTTTCATGGAGCATGCTATCGACGGGACTTTTGCCAACACCCCTGCCCTGAAAAGAATAAGGAGAAGAGTCTCTTACAGCAGCAGGGTTTTACGGAATGCAAAACAGAAAGTGTTCATCCCCATAGTAAAAATACGATAATCTGGAAGATTTACTACCGCATGGAGATGCTGATTTTGGGGGGCTGGAGAACGCAAAAAGCGTCTTTTTCCCGCATGATTATGCAGTGTATGCGAAGATTTGTGAGTGGATCAGATATAACCCTGACGCATGGCCTTGGCGACAGCTTCTGATTCGGAATGAACATGGAGCTTGCGGTAAATATTGCGGATGTGGAAGCGGACGGTGTCGATGCTTATGTTCAGCGTCAGGGCGATGGCCTGATAGGTCTGGCCGTTCACCAGGCCCTCGAGGATTTCCGTTTCGCGGCTGGTGAGGGAAGTGGTCGCTTCATCTTTTGCCCTGGCGGCGGTTTTCTGCTGCAGCTGCGAAACTACTTTGCGGGCGATCTGTGAGCTCATGGGCGAGCCGCCTTCATAGGCTTCGCGGATGGCTTCCAACAGCCGGCTTGGGGGCGTTTTTTTCACCAGATAACCGGTCGCACCCGCGCACAGGGCTTCGAACACGCGCTCGTTGTCTTCATAGACCGTCAGCATGAGGATTTCTATATCCGGGCAGATCTGCTTGATGCGGCGCGCGCCCACGATGCCGGAGACGCCGGGCAAGCCGATATCCATGAGCACGACGTCCGGCAATAGTTCCTCCAATTTGGACAGCATGGATTCACAATCGACAAACGCGCCGGTGCACTTAAAGCCGTCGGTGCCCTCTATGAGCGCGGCCAATCCGTTGCGGATGATGTCGTTATCTTCAACGACGATGACATTGATCATATTTTCGTAACCATCTCAATTTGGATGTTATGGGTGGTCTCTTCTTTAAATACGCGGCAGAATGCCGATTGTTTCAAACGCTATACACACAGGTGGGGCGACGAATTTCGTCGCCCCACATTTAGCATGGCCATTGCAGTTGCCTCTCCTGAGTCCGACATCGCGCTCCGGAGAGCGACACAAAACTCCCTGCAGTGTCATTCAGAAGGATTCTTTTAGTAAATGCCAATCGGAGTTAGCGCCATCGATGGCTCCAGCGCAGATAAGCTATTCGATCGCACCGGTGTTGATTTCCCGGTGTAGAATCCTACGAAAAACCACGCAGGGCTCGAAGCCTGGGAAGATGCGTAACTTGTTTGAACCATGAGACAATCAGGGTTTATTTTGGTTTGCTGGGTTAGCCCCCCCTTACTCCCCTACATACCTATACCCCTATTCGCTTCATTTCCACTCATCCCTGCCGCAGCTTCGCCACCGGCACACTGCAGAGAAACCGCAACAAACGCGTTCCTGTATTACGGTATTGATGCATCACGCCGGGCGGCACCAGGATCACCGTGCCTGGTGCGATGGGTGAGGTTTTTCCATCAATGAATACTTCCCCCTCCCCATTGAGGACGTAATTCTCATGTTCATAGGGGTGCTGATGAAGTGGTGAATGTCCGCCGGGTTCGATCTCGATCATGCGCATATTATAAACCGGTGCGCCGTCGTGTTCGTCGTTGATCAGTACCCGAATGGAGGTACCAGGCGCTTCGGCGCCAAAAACCTGGGCGGGCATGGAAGTGAAATGGGCAATTTTGGCCTGTATCATGTTGTCTCCGTAGTTTTTTTCAACCCTTAAACACTCAACGCTGATCTCGCAGAAAAATTATTATGAGATGAAAAGTCAAATTTAAATTATTTTTGTTAATGGATTAACCTGGGGGACCTTTGCGCACTCGTATGTCAAAGAGACATTCAATTTATACAACAGAAGCGAACCATTTTTATTTCATATTATCACGACGAGCGCATATTTTTAAAACCGCGAGTGCTACGAGTTCGTACATGGCCTGTTTCCATAACAAAAATCCGCGATATGACCACAATCCAGGCAATTAACCATATCGGGCTCCTTCCAGCGATTCAACGAAACCAATATCGGTCTGTGAATCAATAAAATAGCCTGAAAAAAAATAACGTGTAATCATTTTATGACACAAACCTTGAAAGTGCGATCGAAACGCAGCGATTTATGGCGTTCTCAATTGGAGTTAACCCGTTGAAATATACAACCAGCGTCGTGTGTTCTTCTTCTTAAACAGAAATGGCATATGATTTGCATATAAAAATGTGCTTACTTTAGTCGGATACCATTAACAGGAAACAACCATTGATCGATGCAGGAGGATTCCGTAGGATATTCGCTTACGGCAGCCCATTAAGACAACGATTCATAAACAAAGGAGGTGCTATGAAAAATATTCTTGGTTTGCTGGTTTGCGCAAGTTTGTTTATATCAGGTTTTGTAGTATTCAATACCAATACGGTGCAGGCACAAATGATGGTGCAAAATAATCTTAATAATGAATTGATGCGCGTGACCAACGCGGGAAATGTCGGCATTGGCGTGAGCGCACCGAACGCCAAACTGGCGGTCGCCGGTTCGATGGCGATTGGCAGCAGTTTTGCTCCCAGCAACTCGTTATACCCGGATGGGATGATCGTCGAAGGCACGGTGTGTATTGGCAATCAGGCCGGCGAAATTCCAGGCGCTGCCAAATTAATCGTCATTGGCTATGAGAAAGGCAGCAGCGATCCGGTCATGTATCAGGGGATTATTTCCAACCTGCCACAAGCGGATCCGCTACCCGCCAATACCCGGCACCACAGCATCCGCGGTTCAAGTCATTTGCCGGCATCCGCGGGTGAAACGGTTTTTCGCTCCGGCAGCAGCGGTGTTCTCATCGATTACCCGCTCAATTCCGGTGACCCCAACACGGCGCCGCAGCTTGCCAGGGGTTTTTCAGGGACCTATCGCTACGCCGATGCCCCGGTACTCCCGCGCATCATGGGCCTGTTCGGTCAGATCGATAACCTCGATGCAGGCCCCTATAGTCAACATGCGCTTAATTCCGTACGTGCAGCCGTGTTGGCGCTAAACCTGAATAGCGACGAACAACTCGACTATGGTCTCTTCTCCCAGGCAAGCCGTAATTATTTTTCCGGCCAGGTGGGCATTGGCAACACCAATACCAATGGTTACAGGCTCTACGTTCAGGGCAATGCCTTTGCGACGGGCACGTGGGGGTCTTCCGATGCGCGATTCAAAACGGAGATCAAACCGTTGAACAAAGTCCTGGATCGGATTGACCAGCTGCAGGGCGTATCCTACAAGTGGCGTACCGATGAATTCGCCAATCGCGGCTTTGATGCCGGTCAACAGATTGGCCTGGTTGCGCAAAACGTGGAGCAGACGTTTCCTGAACTGGTGCGCACCGACAAGGAAGGCTACAAAGCGGTGGCATATGACCGGTTCAGCGCCCTGTTCGTGGAAGCAATCAAGGAACTGCGACGCGAAAATCAGGAATTGAAACAACGGCTGGAAAAAGCGGGCATCAAATAAATTTAATAATTGCCTCAAAAAAAGGGCTGCCCTGTGGACAGCCCTTTTTTTATGCTCTTTGTGCGAATGTTATGACTGGAGATGCTCGACGACCAGTTGCGCAATATCGCGCACTTGCAGTTTCTCTGTGATGCCCGTTTCCTTGATGCCGTCATCGAGCATGGAGAGGCAGAAGGGGCAAGCCGTGCCAACCATTTTGGCGCCGGTCGCTGCCGCCTCTTCGGTGCGGCTGTGGTTGATGCGCGTGCCGAGACTCTCCTCCATGAACATGCGGCCGCCGCCGGCACCGCAGCAGAAACTCTTGTTGTGATGGCGGCCCATTTCCACGGGCGCACGGCCGCTGAGCTGCTGGAGGATGTCCCGCGGCGCCTGGTATATCTCGTTGTACCGCCCGAGGTAACAGGAGTCGTGGAAGGTCACCGCATCGAGTCCGTTTTGGTTCACCTTCAGCTTTCCCGATTTGATGAGTTCTGCAATGAGTTCGGTGTGGTGTACCACCTCGAACTGGCCGCCGAACTGCTTGTATTCGTTTTTGATCATATGATAGCCGTGCGGACAGGTGGTGAGAATTTTCCTGAATTTGTACTGCTGCAGGACTTGCACATTTTCCATGGCCATCATGGAAAAAAGATATTCATTGCCGGCCCGCCGCGCCGGATCGCCGCAGCATTTCTCTTCCAATCCGAGGATGGCATAGCTGACACCCGCCTGATTGAGGATCTGCGCCACAGCCCGCGAAACCGCCTTGGCGCGATCGTCGAAAGAACCGGCACAGCCGACGTACCAGAGATACTCCACCTCCCCGGCTTGCGACATGATGGGCACATTGAGGCCGTCCGTCCAGGCGGTGCGGCTGTCATGTCCCATGTTCCACGGATTGGCATTGGTCTCCAGACCGCGGAAAGCGGCGTTGAGTTCCTGCGGAAAATCGCTCTCCATCATGGCCTTGTTGCGGCGCAGGTCGATGAGGGTGGGAATATGCTCGTTCATCACGGGGCAGGCTTCCATGCAGGCGCCGCAGGTCGTACACGCCCAGATCTCATCGGGCGTCAGCCAGGTATTCATGATGGACTCTGAGGGCTCTCCCCCGCTGACCAGCGCCCTGGCTTCATGGAGCGCATGCTTGCGTTGACTCATCATCACCACCTTGGGCGAAAGCGGCTTGCCGGTGGCATAGGCGGGACAGACATCCTGGCAGCGTCCGCAGTCGATGCAGGCGAAGAAATCACTGATGTTTTTCCACTGATAATGGGGCAGCGTGCTGACGCCGAACTGCTCGGTCTTTTCGAAATCAATGGGCTGCAGCGTGCCAATGGGTTCGCGACTGCGGAAAAAGATGTTCACCGGTCCGGAGAGCAGATGCAGATGCTTGGAACCTGGGATGAACATCAGGAATCCCAGCACCATGAGGATATGGCTCCACCAGAAAAACAGGTTCCAGGCGTGCAGCGTTGCGGGCGCCATGCCCGCAACCAGGCCGGCTGTGGCTTTGGAGACGGGCATATAAGCGGCGAACGATGCGCCTTTGAGGATCATCTCCGCGCCCTGATTGAGCAGATAGGTGAGCATGAGGCCGAAGATGAGCGCCAACACAATGGCGCTGTGCGGCGATCGCGAAATGGGCTGCGGCTGGGTGATGCCGGCAGGCTTGAAAATATATCTCCGCACCGCGAGGGCGATCACAGCGATAAGGGTCAACGCTGCGACCACATCCACACCGAGAAACCAGAGATCATTGAAGGTATTTTTGCCAAATAACGAAAAGCCGCTTTTGAAGGCGCCGCCGACGTGATTGAGGGTGGCCACGGTGAAAAAGATGAATCCCCAGAAGACAAAGGCATGCATGACGCCGGTGAAGGGCCGATCCTTGATGGCGCAGATCTGCGCACCGACGCGGCCGATCATGTATCCGAGCCGTTCCGCGGGCCGATCCCAACGTTTGACGTCATGCTTGCCGCGGCGGATGATACGAACCCGGAGCCACACTTCATGCATGAAATAACCAAGGGCGATGAGGATCGCCAGCACTAAAACGATTCTACCGGTCCAGCCTAACACAGTATCCTCCGAAGTTTTGAATAAAACAAGTGGAGCACTCGCAAATGCCATAGCCGCAGGTCGACGATGTTCGACGATCCCCCTCACCGTCATTTCAGAAACAAATCCGGGAAAGTTTGTTCACCTGTAATGACAGTGTGCAGGTCGACGAGGTGCGACGACCTGCGATACGCCTGCGCTGATTTATCCTCTCAGCTTACGCACTTCTTCCGTCAACACAGGCAGCACTTCAAACACATCCCCGACGATGCTGTAATCCGCGCGTTGCAAGATCGGGGCATTGGCATCTTTATTGATGGCGACGATGCATTTGGAACCGGACATGCCCGCCCAGTGCTGGATAGAGCCCGAAGCGCCGCACATAAAATATAGGGAGGGCGAAACCACTTTGCCCGTCTGTCCGACCTGTTCATCGTGGGGCCGCCAGCCCACATCCACCACCGCGCGCGTCGCGCCGACCGCGCCGTTGAGCAGACCGGCCAGCTCCTCCAGCAGGGCAAACCCTTCTGCGGAGCGCATGCCGCGTCCGCCGGTGACGATGATGTCCGCGTCACTCACATCCATTTTACAGCTGTCTTTTTTGCGAATTTCCTTCAGCGTCACTTTGGAGCTAAAAGCAGGCAGATCGAGGTTGGCGACTGCTGCATTCTGCCCCGCGCGCAGCAGCTGCGCATTGAAGACACCCGGGCGCAGGGAGGCCATCTGAACATCGCCTTGAAGTTTCAATTGCGCCACCACCTTGCCGGCATAGAGCGGCTTGTCGGCCGCCAGACCGTCCTCTTTCCAGGACAGCGCGGTACAATCGCTGACCAGCACGGCTTTGGCGGCAGCAGCCACGCGCGGCGCCAAATCCTTGCCCAGCGAGGTGGCCGGGAAAAGCACTACGCTGGCGGCGGTTTTTTGCAGGGCGGCTAGAACCACCTGTTTATAATAGTCACTGTGATACGCCGTCAATTTCGCATCACTGGCCACGAGCACCTCATCGGCACCATAGGCGCCGAGCTGTGCGGGATTTACATCGACTTCCGGTCCGGAGATCACCAGGGCAGACACTTGTCCGCCGGTGGCGTCCGCCACCTGACGCGCTTGCGCGACCACTTCCAGTCCCGCTTTGCGAATATTTTTATCTTTGATCTCGGTAACAGCCAATATCGTGGACATCTCTATTCTCCTCTATATCACTTTGGCTTCATCATGGAGTAACTTGATCAACTCGGGGACCGCAGCAGCGCCTTCGCCGACAATTTTACCGCCGGAACGGGCCGATGGCACCTGCAGGCCGGTCACCACGGCGCGATCACCTGATACGGTAACAGTCTGTTCGGCGATGACCATTTTCATCGCCGCCATCTTACCGCGAATGGAGGGATAGCGGGGCTCGTTGAGGCCCTTCTGGCAAGTCACAACAGCCGGCAGTGAAGTTTCGAGGACCTCGACGCCGCTGTCGCCCTCCCGTTCCGCCGTGACCTGGCGGCCCGACAGGGTCAGTTTGGTGATGACGTTCAGGCAAGGGATATCCAGGAGTTCGGCGAGCATGGGCCCCACCTGCATGTTGCCATCATCAATCGCCTCCTTGCCCATGAGAATGAGATCGAAAGATTCCTTGGCGACGGATTCAGAAAGAACCTGAGCGATCGCGAGACCGTCGAGACTAGCCGTATCGGTCTTGAGCAGCAGCACTTCGTCCACGCCAAGTTCAGCGGCGCTGCGCAGCGCCTGCTTGGCGCGTTCGGGACCAACGGTCACGACCTTGATCTTGCCCCCGCCCTGCGCTTCCTTTAGGCGCAATGCTTCTTCCAGGGCGTACTCATCGTAGGGATTGATGACAAATTTGACGCCCGCTTCGGCGATCGATTTTTGCTCAGCGCCCGGTTTGATGGTCGCTTCGGTATCAGGTACCTGTTTGATGAGAACCAGAATATTCACGATGGTTACTCCTTAATATCGTTCATAAAGCCAGGGGGTAGTGAAAAAAAAACCGGCTCAATCCTGCAGCCGGAGTTGGATTTTCCAATGCGAAATAATTTACAAAAAAGTAGTGTAAAAGCAAACTATTTTTGAATCAGATTCATTTTTTGGTGATGCCCTGCAGCAAAACCTGAACGATCTGATCAGCCGCCTGATTGAGGTTAATGCGCCGGGCGCGCGAGACGGTGTAATTGGTGGCGATTTGATCGACGGCGCCAAAGACGATCTGCTTGAAGATGGTTGGGCTGATGCTTGACTCGAACTCGCCGGCGATCTGGCCTTCGACGAGAATGGCGGCGATGAGATCGAGATACTCCTTGAACCGGCCGCCATGGTAGCCGTGAATAAATTTGCTGCACTGGCGCATCTCCACTTCGAGCAGATGTGCCATGTCCGGATCTTTTTCGACAAAAGAGAGATGGACGCGAACAAAGGTAGTGAGCTTTTCTGTTGCGGTTGCCTGTCCCGCAATTTCGCGGCGCATGGCATTGATGATGGGCACCATCTCCTCTTCAAAGATGGAGATCATCAGATCATCCTTGTTTTCAAAGTAGAGATAGGTTGTGCCGACGGCCACGCCGGCGCGGCGGGCGACTTCTTCCATTTTGGCATTATAAAAGCCATCTCGGGCGAACACCTTGATGGCCGCCTTGAGTATTTTTTCACGCTTTCCAGGATTCATCATAAACCTCTAGAGGACCTCTTCCCCACCCAACCAGTTGGTTGACATGATTTTGGGCGCTAAATCCGGATAAACTACCGAATGACCTGTTAAAATATCACCAATTTATGGTTAAAACAAGCAAAAAGTGAATGAAATTCACTTTTTTTATTGACAACGGCATTTTTTTTGAGTAAACTATATGAAGCAAATTCATTTTTCGTGCATCTAATTAAATACAAGATACTGGCATCGAAAAAAAACCAAGTAGATAACTTGCTAAGGAGAGAAGAATGAAAAGAATGTTCGTTACAGTAATCGCCGTCCTGGTGATCGCCGGCAGCCTGTTCGCAGCCGGTGTGGAATTAACGGGTATCGGCGCACGCGCCACTTCAATGGGCGGCAACTACCGTGCGGTATCCAACGACTGGAGCGGCATGTTCTGGAATCCGGCTGGCCTGGTGTTCAGCAAAGGCTTAAAAGCCGGCGTCAGCCTTGAGTTCATCAAGCCAACCGTTGGCTACACCCCTCTGCCTCTCTATGGCCAGCAGTTTAGCGCCACTTCCGCTGAAAACATCGAAAATGAACCGAAAACATTTCTCGTGCCCGCCGCGGGCGTATATTACAGCAACGAGAAAATGGCGTTTGGCATTGGTTTCTGGGCTCCCTTCGGCCTCGGCGCAAAATGGGATCTGCTCAACACTACGGCCTACAACAGCAACTATCCGGAATATGATTTCGAGGACGACCTCAAAATCATGGTGGTACAGCCGACTTTTGCCTACAAACTTCGTGACAACCTCTCCGTGGGCGTTGGCGTAAAACTCATCTATGCGGACATCATGATTCGCAAGCCCAATTTCAGCCTCAATCCTGTTGCATTTAGATCTGATTCGGCAACAGTACAGTTAAGAACTGCCCTCAATGCAGCCGCGAAATCACCTTTTGATCAAGTGCTCTCCGAAGTCAATCTCCAGGGCGACGGCCTTGGTTTTGGCGCCAACATCGGCTTGCAGTGGAAACCCCTGGAAACCCTGACCCTGGGCGCCTCGTTCCGCTATTATAACGATGTCCCGCTCGATGGCAAATTCAGCGTCGACACCTATTATCCCAAAGATCCGGGCAATGTCAAACCGACGCTCGATTACTTGAAATCAATAGGCAAGCTTTCTGCTGAGAAATATCAAGAATTAATGGGGCTTTATTCCGGTGCCAAAGTCCCCAAGTATTCCAACATCGAGGTTAAAGCCGATCTGCCGCTGCCGATGAATGTCGGCTTCGGTATTGCCTACACCGGCATTAAAAACCTGCTCGTCAGCGCCGATGTAGCCATGACGCAGTGGTCCTCCTGGGAAGTCATCGATGTCAATGATGCTGATGGCAATCAGGTGGCCTACCTGACGGAAAACTGGGAAGACGGCATCCGCATGGGCGTTGGCCTTGAATACAGTCTCAGCTTCGCCAAACTGTATGCTGGCTTTTACAACGAACCGCGCGCAGCCATCGATGAAACCATGCAACCCACCATCCCAGATGTGAACAGCCGTAATACGGTTACTGCTGGATTTTCGCTTCCGCTTGGCCCCACTCAGATTTACTTCATGTATGAGCACATCTTCATGAGTGACTATACCGTTGAAGAATGGACTCTGGATGCTGAGGGAACCGCCTGGGATAACATGGCTGGCGATTATACCATGAACGTAAACAATTTCCTGATCGGTTTGGACTGGGCTTTCTAAGCCTTTTTAACATCATTAATGAGGAGATTCTCGGCTGAGAATCTCCTTTTTTTTTGACCATATCCAAATACACCAAAAAACCTTTTCAACATGGAAGACTCGAGGGAATGTATAGAAATCTGTTGCGTTATATACATAAAATGAGTATTTATACCTGAACTGAATGACGGTTCTGCCTTTGGGTAAGTTTCCAACCTTTCCAGGGAGCTCTCTGAGATCGAATCGCCCCGTTCAGTTCATATCTGATCAAAACGTCTTCTGACCTCTGAGGATTGATTAAACATGAAAAAAGCCCTATTTGCTTTCTCTATGCTGCTCCTGCTCTCCATCGCCGGCTGTAAAATAGACAGCGGCCTGGAGCCGACGCGCAGCGGATTCCAGGGCACCATCTGCTTCACGGGGGCCTGGCCCGAAGATACCGATGAAGTCCGCCTGGCGGCGGCGTTCAAATTCCCGCCGTCCGCCATCACCGACATCGTGCAGAGCGACCCGCTCCCCATTGGCGCGGATTCCGTGAACTATACATTTTATATTCCCCCGACGCAAATCCAGGCCGTGGGCGTGGTCTGGAAAGAAAAAGACCAGCCATGGGATCCCACCAACATCATCGGCCTCTATTTCCCGACCGAGAATCACCTCTCCCCCGGTCAGGTGACCATTTCGGAACGGGATGAAATCATCTCCGGCATTGACGTCGATGCAGATCTGGGCAAAGCCAAACGAAAGGTGAACAGCACACTGGAAGGGCAATTGCGCGTGCAGGGGCCATGGCCCGCCGCCGCGACCGACGTGGTGGTGGTCGCTTCCTCCGCGCCCGCCCTGCCGACCAGCCTGCTCGATCTGATGTTCTCCTTCCCCATCAAAGCCGGCTTTGATTCGGTCAACTATGTCATTTCCGTGCAGCCTGGCACCTACAAATTCATCGCCGCATTGCTCATCGAAAAAGACAAATCCATCGGCACCGAGAGCATCCGCGCCACCATCTTTAACTTTTCCGGCTTTAAGGTGCGCACGCCGGAAACCCATATCAAAAACCTCAACATGACGCTCTTTTTTGGCGAAGAGGGCTTGCGGATGCAGCCGGACGATGTAGCCGCTGTGCAGAACCCGTGAAGACGATGGATTTAATAATTGAAATGGAAGCGATATGCAAAATCTGAAACAGATGCATTGGATTGGTTTGCTGTGCATGGCACTGTTCGCCGGGGCCTGGGCGCAGAGCAACGGCCGCATGACGGGGCAGATCACCGACAAGCAGACCGGTGACCCCATCCCGGGCGCCAATATTCTCATCACCGGCACCGTCCTCGGCGCCAACAGCGATCCCGATGGCCGTTTTCTCATCCCCGCCCTGCATCCCGGCGTTTATCAGGTGCGCATCTCCGCCGTGGGCTATGTCCGCACGGAACGCAGCGGCGTTGAAATAAAGTCCGGCGAAACCGTCTCTCTGAACATCTTATTGCAGCCCACGCTCATCGAGAGCGGCGAAGTGGTGATCACCGCCAGCAAACGGCGCCAGAGCATTGAGGATTCTCCCACCAGCGTCGGCATCATGAACAGCCGCGAGCTGGCGCAGAAAGATGAAATCTATCTCGACAAGGTTTTGGAAAGTGCCTCGGGCGTCAATTTCATTGGCTCGCAGATCAACATCCGCGGTTCATCCGGTTACAATTATGGCGCGGGCAGCCGCGTGCTGCTGCTCATCGATGGCGTGCCGGTCATGCCCGGCGACAGCGGCGACATCAAATGGAGCATGATCCCGGCGACGCAGATCGATCACGTCGAGATCGTCAAGGGCGCGGGCTCCGCCTTGTACGGATCCAGCGCGCTGGGCGGCGTGGTCAACCTCATCACCAAAAGCGCTTCTTCGCAACCCCAGACCAACCTGCGTATTTCAGCGGGCGCCTACGACAAGCCCCTTCACACGGAGTGGCGCTGGACTGAGCGCACGCTCCATTTTGACGATTTCGACATCGATCACACCCGCCGCATCGGCAAATCCGACATCATGCTGTCCTTTGGCACGCATCAGTCCACCGGCTATACGCAAAACGGTTTTTACAAGCGCTATAACGGCAGCCTGAAATGGCAGCGCAGATTGACCAGCAAAGCCAATATGACCCTGTCCAGTTTTTATGAAGACAGCGAAAACGGCACCGGCCTGATGTGGCGCAGCCAGCGCTATGCCCTCGAAGTCCCCAAAGAGTCCCTGGGCGACAAGGTCAAATCGGACAAATTCGGCCTCAATCTCTTCCACCGCTGGGCGGCCAGCGAGCGCTTTGCGCTCAACACCCGCGTCTCCTATTTCCGAAATTTCTGGAAAAACTATTTTCATGACAACCTCAATGCGTCGCAGGCGAACCGCATCGGAATGGAAATCCAGGGTGATTATCAATTCTCCAATTTGAATGCCCTGACCTTCGGCACTGAAGAGTCCTGGGATATTGTCGAATCGGGTCTGGTGGGCGACCACGATCAGTATGTCGTCTCCTTTTATGCGCAGAACGAACGCAAGCTGCTCAGCAATCTATCCCTGACGCTGGGCATGCGCTACGACTTTCAACGCGTCGACACCGGCTATGAGGATGAAAACTGGAGTCCCAAGTTGGGACTGGTGTGGCAGGTAAAGCCGTGGTTCATCCTGCGCGGCTCCTCCGGCAGCGGTTTCCGCGCCGCCTCCATGTCGGAGCGCTTTTCCGACTCGCAGTACTCGGGACTGCAACTGCAGCCTAATCCGAATCTGAAATCGGAAACCGCCTGGTCCCACGAACTCGGTTTTTCGCTGGCTGCGCTGCCGTTCATGGGCGTGGATGTGAGCGGATTTTTGAGCGATTACTGGGATCTCATCGAGCCGGTTCCGGACGCTGACCAGAACATCCAGTTCGTCAATGTGACGCGGGCGCGCATCGGCGGCGCCGAAGCGCGGCTGTTCGTGCAGCCGGGCGTGCGCGGCCTGACGCTGCAGGGCGCCTACACCTATATGGATCCCTGGGA
>CAUJEL010000209.1 GCA_963169875.1 Candidatus Zhuqueibacterota bacterium | reverse complement strand
GAAGAAAATGGCGAAAATTACCCCTCATAATTGACGTTTTCCCCGCTTTGTGCGGAAATCGGCTGTGGGTTGTTTGTAGTTCCACAATTATGCGGGCGTTTTTGCAGCCCGACCCTGGCAGAGGCGGTTCGTAGTGCCCACATTCATGCGGGCGTTTTTACAGCCGGAACCTGGCAGGGGTGGTTCGTAGTGCCCGCATTCATGCGGGCTGTATGCATCCCGACCCTGGCAGAGGGCGTTCGTAGTGCCCGCATTCATGCGGGCCTTTACTCACGCGGTGGATTGGCATACGCCTTTAATACATTCTCAATGATCACCGAGGTCGATATCCCGGGCACGCCGGGAAGCAGCTCGATGCGGCCACCGAGGCTCTCCATCAGCCGCCGCTCCGGCTGATTGATCGTATCGATATTATAATCGCCGCCCTTGGCATAGATGTCCGGCGCCAGCTGGCGGATAAGCTCCACAGGGGATGGATCGTCATAAATGACGAGGTAATCGACGCAGCGCAACGCGGCCAGCAATTTGGCGCGTTGATCCTCGGGCACGATGGGACGGTTGGGCCCCTTGCCGAGACGGACCGAAGCATCGCTGTTGAGTCCCACCACAAGAATATCGCCCAGAGCCGCGGCGCGCTCGAGATAGGTGACGTGTCCGGCATGGACGATGTCGAAACAGCCGTTGGTCCAGACAATGCGCTTGCCCGCGGCTTTTTCGCGCTGGATTTCTTCCTTGAGCAGCTCAAAAGGCAGCAGCTTGCCCGCGGCTTGCCGGACAACGCTGCTCCCACCTTTTTTTTCGAAAGAGGGGGGCTGCAAGCGGCTGAGCTGCTGCGCCAGCGCGTTTACTGTAAAAGCGTTTTTCGCGAGCAAAGAGAGCGCCGCTGCCAGCGCCATGACTTCCGCAGCGGCAAAACGCGCGGCCTCGGGCCAGGCTTTGACTTCGATGTCGCGGCCGCCGGAACCTTCCACGACAACGCAATCGCCTTCTATTTTGTAACTCGTTTTCACCGCCACCGCGCCATCCACCTGCTGCAGGATCATCACGGTCCCCGGCGCAGTGCCGTCGGGCTTGTCCAGCAGGATCACGCAGCTCGCATGATTGAACGCGTCCTGCACCATGGGCGCCTTCACGCCCTGTTCATCCGCGTAGATAATGATGGCAGAGGCTTCCTCGTACAGACCAGCGCCAGGCACGCGCCAGGCGCCGGGTGTCTCTCCGGCACAATGCACTATATCGCCGCCTTTGGCATCGATCAGGGTGGAACGCCAGCGCGCCTGCATCATCAGCTCTTCAACGAGCTGCAAGTTGACGCCCTTCAGGCGCAGCAGTCGATGCAGCTCTTCTGTGACTGCATCGGTTGCGGGTGTTGTGACGAGACGGACCGCAGCGCCCAGTTCATCCGCGAGCCAGGCCATATAGGCGCCATCGGCCGGATAGTTTGTGCGATGACAGTTCGCATATGTGCCGCCCTCGAGGCGATGTCCGCGAATGACTTCATGCCATGAGGTCGGGGCAACCACGGTGATGCATTTATCCTTGAGAAAAGCGGTGAGATCGTTGCTGGTCTGCATAGTAAGGCCTTGATAGGGTGTTAACCACCGGATCCGGTGTCAGAGGCCACCTCGGGCTTGATTAATTCACCTTTATGGTGGACACATTTGAACAGGAGGGTCGAGTTAAAACAGAATCCGGGTAACCGTTTAGTTTAACATAATATAGCCAAAAATAAGCTCTTTTTCCACTTATTTTGCACTGCCGCACGGCTTATGCCCGATCCGGCGTATCACAGCAGCGGATTCTTTTGTGCGTTGACGCACACTATATGAAGCCGCAGATGCGTAACATAGGCAAATATATTTTTACTCAACAAGCGAGGGTTCATCCTATGAGAACATTTTTCGCAGCTCTGCTATTGCTTCCTGTGATCATTGGGGTGGGGACAACTCACGCGCAGATGACGGTGTCCTTGGTCGCCGAACCCAATCCGGCGGTTGATTCCGACATCCTCATCCATAATTCCTTTTTCGAACGTCCCAACAATAAATCAGGATGGCTTTATGATCCTTTGAGTACGGTGAGCGGCCCCTATCGTGATCTCGGCCAGTCTTTCAAGCCGTCTCAGGCCTTTTTTCTGGATAAAGTGATCGTGGCCATTTCTCCCGGGACGACGGCGGCCAATTTCGAGGCCAGCAACGGCGCGCCGGTGCATCTCGACATTTATCGCTTCAATTCCGTCGATAACATGGAACCCCCGGTGGATACGCTCAGCAGCCAGGGTGGTCATCTGCCAACGGGCATGGTGTACAGCAGCACGGAGACCAGGTATCTTCAATTTGACATGGTGGATGTGCCATTGTCGCCGGGCAACTTTTACGCCTTTCTGATGAAATATGATTCGCTCAAGGCGAACCGGCGGCTGGAGATCGTCAAGAGCGAGGATGCGGACCGCTACCCCAATGGCCGGATGCTCTATACCGAATTCAATGGCGATGATGGCCGCACCAATATCACGGTCTATAAATGGAAACATGGGGGTGGCAATCTGAATCGCGACATCCATTTCTGGCTCAAGCGGGCATCCACTTCAGGCATTGCCGTTGAGCAGGAGGCAATGCCACAGGCCGTCTCCTTGTCTGCGAATTATCCCAATCCGTTCAATGCCACGACGATGATTCGTTATCAGCTCCCTCAAGCAGGAAATGCTTCCGTGAAGATTTATGATCTCTCCGGGAATATGGTGGATGAACTGGTCGATGGCTACCAGCAGGAGGGTGCCTATTCGCTGGTGTGGGATGGATGCGATCGCGCGGACCGGCCGCTGCCGAGCGGCCTCTATTATCTGCAGCTGCGGTTCGGGGCGTTGCAGCAGATACAAAAGATGACGCTGTTGCGATAGGTTCCTGCAAAAAAGGGCTGAAGATGTCAGCCCTTTTTTAATGCTGTCCTTCCGAGCCTGCGCCGGATTCGCCAGGACTGCGTCCATTCCCCTTCCTCTATTCCAGGAACATCCGCGCAATCCGCTCCGCCATCTCCTCTTTGTCCGTCCCCTCCACATCCATCCACTGTACGCGCGCATCGCGGCGAAACCACGTCATCTGCCGTTTGGCGTACTGGCGCGAATGCTGCTTGATGAGCGCGATCATCTCATCCCGCGACAGCTCCCCCTGCAGATGTGCAAAAACTTCCTGATAGCCGACGGTGCGTAATGCGTTCAGATGCAGACCGTATCCCTTACCGCGCAGCCCCTCCACTTCCTCGATCAATCCCTGAGCGATCATCACATCGACGCGCCGGTCGATGCGTTCATAAAGCGTTTCCCGCGGCCAGGCCAGTCCGATGATGACGGGCGTGAAATCAGCGGGTTTTTCTGATCCGGGTTTATAGGCGGACAGCGGCTGGCCGGAAAGCTGGTACACTTCGAGGGCGCGCACGATGCGCTGGGTGTCGTTGGGATGCAGCCGCGCTGCCGATGCAGGATCCACCTGCGCCAGCCGGGCATGAATCGCTTCCGCACCCTGTTCGGCGATCTGCTGGCGCCAGTGAGCCTTGACCTGCGGATCGCTGGCATGCGGTGCCGGCAATCCATCCAGCAGCGCCCGGATGTAAAAACCGGACCCACCCGCCACGATGGGCGGGCGCCCGGCCGCTTGCAGCCTGGCGATGCACGCGCGCGCCTCGCGGCCATAGGTGCCGGCGCTGTAATCCTGATCGGGTTCACAAATATCGATAAAGTGATGGCGGACGCCGGCCTGTTCCTCCGCGCTCGGCTTGGCGGTGCCGATGTCCATGCCACGGTAGATCTGCCGCGAATCCGCGGAGACGATCTCACCGCCCCAGGCGCGCGCCAGGCACAGGGCGAGTTCGGTCTTGCCGGATGCGGTGGGTCCGAGCAGGACCGGCACCTTATTTGCGGTCAAAGCGGCGGTCAAGTTCATCCACAGAAATGGTGATCATCACGGGACGGCCATGGGGACAAAAATAGGGATTCTCGGTGGCGAAGAGCTGGTCGATGAGCGCATGCATGGCTTCCACCGTCAGCCGGTCGCCGGCCATGATGGCCGAGCGGCAGGCAAAACTTTTCGCCACGCGTTCACGCAAATCCGCCTCCGTGGTGGCGTACTCTTTATACTGATCGAGAATTTCCAGCAGGATCTTGTCTTCACTGCCGATGCGCATCCCCGTCGGCACGCCCTCGATGACCACGGTGCGGCCGCCGAAGAGTTTGATCAGAAAGCCGATCTTTTCGAGGAAGGGATTGATCTCCTGAAAAATGGCATAATCCTGCGAGGACAGCTCGATGGTGTGCGGAAAGAGCAACTGCTGCGAGGCGCCGTCATTGAGGCTGAAATTCTTTTTCGCCCGTTCATAGAGGATGCGCTCGTGGGCGACGTGCTGATCGATCACCACCAACCCGCTCTTGATCTGCGACAGGATGTATTTGTTCTGCAGCTGCCAGATCGGCATGGTATCCCGCGAAACCGGCGCCGCGGCGGCCGGCGCAGAGGGAATGAGCGATGCCTCAGTCGATTCAGAATCCGTTTCCGGTCCAAATTCCATCTGCGTCTGGCGCTGCAATTCGTCCAGTATACCGGCCGAACCCGTTTTCAGACCCGCATCGCCCCAGTGCGGCGGATAGAATTGATGTATCTCGGGGATGATGTTGTCCGTGCGCAAGGCCCGTTTGACGGCGCTGCGCACCAGATCGTAAACCAGCCGCGAATCGGCGAATTTGACCTCATTTTTGGTCGGATGCACATTGACGTCGACGCGCTCGGGATCAATCTCCAGGAAAATCAGAAAGAGCGGAAAATGGCCCTTGGGCAGGCTTTCGCCAAATGCGGAGGTGACCGCGTAGGAGAGGGCGCGATCATTGATGTAGCGGCTGTTGAGAAAGAGATATTGATCATTGCGCGTCTTGCGCATGATGTCATAGTTGCCTATGTACCCGGTGATGGTCATCAGCGCGCTTTTATCATCGATTTCGACGAGATTATGGCGCACTTTGGCGCCGAGGACATCGGCGATGCGATCGGGATGGGAGGCGGGCGGATGGTTGAAAACCTCCTCATCGTCGTGCACCAGTTTGAAACCGATCCGCGGAAAGGCCAGGGTGAAGCGGTTGAGCATGGTGAGGATGGAGCGGTACTCGGTGCTCTCGGCGCGCAGGAACTTGCGCCGCGCCGGCGTGTTGAAAAAGAGGTTTTTGACCGCGATTGAAGTGCCGGGATTGCCGCCGCTGCCGGTCACTTTTTGCACCACACCGCCTTCTATGAAGATGGCGGTGCCCTCCACTTCGCCTCGCTGCACGGTGCGCATCTCGACACGCGCGACCGCGGCGATGCTGGCCAGCGCCTCGCCGCGAAATCCCAATGTGCGAATGCGCTCCAGATCCGCATAGCTGTTGATCTTCGAGGTGGCGTGACGCTGCAACGAGAGAATGGCATCTTCCTCGCTCATGCCCAGGCCGTCATCGACCACCTGAATCAGGGTCGTGCCGCCGCCCTTGATGATGAGATTGATCTGTCCGGCGCCGGCATCGATGCTGTTTTCGATCAGCTCCTTGATCACCGAGGCCGGCCGGTCGATGACTTCCCCGGCGGCGATTTTGTTGATGAGGTTTTCCGGGAGAACGTGTATTTTGTGGGTGCTCTTTTGCATGGGACTCTTTTTTTGTCATTCAGTTTACATCTGCAGCCGCTTGGCCTGCTCCATGCGCCAACTGACGCACGCAGCAGGACGATTTTTATCGATTCTACTGGTTCCAGTTTTCACCAGCCGACAAGCCATAGCAGATATCAGGACGATTCATATTTATTTTTCTTATTCCAGTTTTCAACAGCCGCCGCTTTGTTTAAACTGTTAGTCATGATAGAAATGGATTTAATATAGTAAGAGATTTGATCGCCTGGCCATGTTGCAAGTCTTCTGAATAGAGAATTTTACAGTCGGCTTGCAGTGCGGCGGCCAGAATCAGCGCGTCATAGAATGAATACTGCCACCTTTGCATTAAATGAAGCGCCTGATGATAGAGATCGACACTCGCAAATATTTGACAAAGTGGATAAAGTACGGAATCCAGATAACGCTGGCCATCGAGGAGCGAAAGGGGCGTGGCAAACTTTTTCGTGGCGACATTCAGGAACTCCTGGATGACTTGATAACTGATGCACCCCTTGCTTTCCACCAGTGCCTGTTTTATCAGCTGGCTGGCTTTTTGCCGTTTGGGTTCGTTCGAACGATCGAAGGAATAGACAAAAATATTGGTGTCGAGAAAGAATTTATCTTTCATTGAACTCTTCCCGCATGAATTTTTTTCCAGGCTGAGCGTAATGGAGCGATTTCATCAGGGACTCGTACTCGGAACCGCCTGTGCCGGTATTCACAAATTGTTTGAGCCACTCGCGAAATGATGCGTTCAAGGTAGTTCGTTGCTTTTGCGCTTTTTGACGCGCTTTTTTGATGAGTTCCTCTTCGGCGCTCAATGTTATATTTTTCAACATAACAGACCTCCATATCACTATAAATGTGTACACTATTATAGTGTAAATCTATGAGAAAGGCAAGATAAAATTTCATGCTGTTTTTAGAGAACACGCATCGCGGTGCTGAGCAGCAGCCTTCACAGGGGGCGGGTCCGTTGGCAGCACTCCTGCGCGCACGTCAGCGCTGGCGCACCAGCAGATGCTGCAGGCGATCCTGCACCAGGGGACACGCCTTCGTCCCAGCATCGTGGCAGTCCCGCCTGGTCATCCTGTACGGAGCGAAGGCACTGGCACTCGATGTTTGGGTCCGCTGGCAGCACGCATGCGCTCACGTCACCGCAGCAGGACGATTTTTGTCCCCGCTGTAACGCTCCCGGCTGACAGGCGCACAAAATAGATCCCCGATGGCCATCCATCTGCCCGTAATTTCCATTCCTGCACGTCCTCACCCCGCGCCGGCCGCTGCGCCTCATAAATGCATTCGCCGGTGAGGTTGAAAACCTGCAGGTTCACTGGTTCAGCAGGCGGTACCTGAAAGCGGATGGTGATTTCGCCGTTAAAAGGATTGGGATAGCCGCGCGCCATGCCAGGTTGGCGTGGTTGCTGATCGTCCGCGATGCCGGTGCAGGCGCTGTGGATGGTGATGGCGGCTGAATCGGACTTGACGTCGAGGATCCTGTCACCGGAAGGGGTGCACAGGAGAACATCCCGCGCCTGCAGCCAGACCGTGCCCGGCGTCGCCTCATCCGCGATGTGAAAATGGACCTCCAGGATGGCGTGCGCCCCTGAATCCAGTTTTGCGGGTTGCGGCGAATAATACCACAACGAGCCCTCGCGCCGCGAAACACGCCAGGGATCGGATGCAGCGGTTATTTTGAGTGAATCCAGAATCACCCGGTCGTCAGACAGGTGCGGCATGAACTGCATGCCGGCAACGGGTTGCGTCAGGTGCAGCGTCAGGCGCGAAACGATGCGGTCGCCGGGATTGCCGGCCGCTTCCTGGAAGCGCAAGATTTGCTGGCCGGCCTGCGGCCGCATGGGGAGCGAATCCCCTGAGATCTGGCGCTGCAGTGTGACCAGGTCGATGATATTGAGTTCCCCGGAAACGAGCGTATCGACATTGGCGCGGAAACACTCGCCCGCGGTGGCCGGCGTCCCGGCGCTGTCGAGCATCGCAATGAAGCGTTCGAGGTCGTTTGCCTGAATCACGCCATCGCGCACCACATCGCCGCGGCCGCCGAAATCAATGGAGGATTGTTTGAGAGCGCTCCAGTTGCTGACCTGCCCATCTGGGTCGATGCCGCGCACACGAAAGGCATAATCCCCGGGCAGCGTTTTCTGCAGGGGCAGACTCGTAGCGGCTATGCTCTCCGCCAGGAGATGATGGGCGTCGACCATGGTCACCAATCCGACGTCATCGATGTAAACGCCCTGGCCCTGATAGAGCGCATCGGTCTGATAGCGGAACTGCACGAGGATGGATTTGCCGGCGTACCAGGAGAGGTCAAATGCAGCGCTGATCCAGCCGTTTGACGTGCCCGTGATGCCGTTTCCGGCGTTCATGCCATAGGGATTGATGGCGCTGGTGATGTTGCCCCTGATATTTGTATAGGTTGCCCCCTGATCCTCTGAGACGCGGACGTAGGCATAATCCATGTTTTTTTCGAGATCGAACCAGATGCGGAAACGCAGCGAGTCTCCCTTGTGAGGGATCATTGAATAGAGCGTGGTCATGGTAGCGGTCTTGCCCTCATCGAGTGCTGCGCCATAGGCGAACTGGCCGGCGAAGACGCGCTGGCTGGTGCGCGCGAATCCCTGCAAATCCCAGATCAGCGCGGAAGATTCCGCGTCATCGCAGCCCGATCGATAGCCAATCAATTCCTCGACATCGTAAGCAACCGGCGTGTTGGGGTCGGCATAGGGCTTGTTCCAGGTGAGCGAGAATCGTCCGTCATCATTGGCTTGCGCGACTGTCAAGGCCGGCGTGGGCGGGCGCAGGATGCGATAGGGATTGCCAATGAGCAGACCGGCCGCCTCGGCGAGATAAAAATTGCCCGCCCGCACCTCGGCGATGAGGGAAAAAATGTCATCCTCGCTGGGAAGGAATTCCTGGCCAACTTCCACGGTGAACGCAAATATACTGCCTTTATTGGTCTCCTCATGATAGAGATAGTCGTCCGAGTCGCCGTTGGTCATATAGATAACGCCCATGCGGGTGTTGCCCAGCATATAGCCATTATCCCGGGTCAAGTTCTGGCCCATATCCATAAAGAGGTCATGATGGGGGGTATCCTGGCTGATATACCCCCATGGGAAGATGCACATCCGTCCATAGCTGTGATAATTGAGCGCTGCCACAAAGGAGTGGGAGGTGACCAGGTCGCGCAGGGCCTGGGTTTCCGGCTCGCTGAAGGGCGCTGTGCCGCGATAGGTTTCTCTGCCGGTGCGGCTGCTGGAACCGATGTTGTCGTATCCCCATTGGAAGCTGAAATTGCGGTTCAGGTCCACGCCATAGGTAGAATCCGGATTGAGGCGGCGGTTTTTGCGCCAGAAATAATCGCCGATTTCAACCCGGACATGACCATCCGGATTGATCATGGGGATGAGCCACAGCTGGCGGTTGTCGACCAGATGGGTGATGTGCGCATCGGCGCCGTAGCCGTTGACGAGTATCTGCATGAAATCCATGATGATTTCGGGGGTGATGATTTCGCGGGCGTGGATGTTGCCGGTATAGAGCACGCCCGGCTCGTCCGCTTCTTCCAGTTCGGGATGGTCGGATATTTTCAGCGCCCAGAGGTCGCGGCTTTCGATGCTCTTGCCGATGCTGTGAAGGCGGGTGATCTGGGGATAGGCCTGGGCGATGGCGGCCAATTCATCGCTAATTTCCTGATAGGTGTGATAAGCGCCCATATCGCCGCTCAATGAGCGCGCGAACCGGTTCACCGAGGCCTGATCGTGGAGCACCCGGGTGTTGTATCCCCGCGCGTGCAGGTTGGCATGCTGTGCCGCCGAGAGCACGGCGTCGGCGTAGCGGCCAAAATAGGATGAAGCGAAGTCAAAAGATTGTTCCCGCAGGTAGTGCGCCTGTTCCGGCGTGTCGATGAAGATGCGCACCAGGCGGAGATCCTGCGGACGCTCTTTGGCTTGCAGGACCAGGGCTGCGGCAAATATGACAATCAGTAGTGATTTTTTCATGGATTAAATTAACGCTTTTTTGAGAAAAGAAGCAACGGATAATTGCCGCTGGTTTGTCATTACGAGTGAAGGAAAAAAGGCAGAAAATGCAGCTGCACTTGCGTTGGAACGAAGTAATCTCGTTGTGATCCTCCCATGGTTCAACCCTTGCACGATTTTGCGGAGGATGGAAGCCCCCGGCAGATGCCGCGCCGGGGTTGAATCTCCGCTGCGAGCAAACAACAGGCTGATTGAGCCGATAGCGCGGATAGGCGCTGTCCTGCAATTTCTTTCTACCCGCCATCCGTCATAATCAATCCCTGATCGGCGAAACTGAAATAGGAATCGCGGCTGATGATGATGTGGTCCAATACGCGGATGTCAAAGTGGCGGCAGGCGTTGATGATCTTGTCGGTGACTTTTTTGTCTTCGGGCGAAGGGTGGGGATCGCCGCTGGGGTGGTTGTGGACGAGGATGATGGCCGCGGCCGCATGCTGCAGCCCGGCCATGACGATTTCGCGGGTGGAGACCACGCTTTCGGTCAGGGATCCCTCGAAGAGGATTTTATCGGCGATGATGTCGTGCCGGGTGGTGAGATAGAGGACGCGGAATACTTCGCGGGAGAGATCGCGCAGCCGCAGTTTGAGGTAATGATAGACTTCCTCGGCGCAATGGATGCGCTCCATCTCCAGCCATTTCTGCTGACTGAAGCGTTTGGCCACCTCCAGGGCCGCTTTCAGCTGGCACGCCTTGGCGGCGCCGATGCCATGGATGGCCTGCAGATCCTGAATGGCGATCTGGTCGAGACCGCGCAGTCCGCCGCAGGTGGTGAGCAGGTGCCGCGCCAGATCCACAGCCGTCCTCTTGCCGCTGCCCGTGCGCAGGAGGATGGCCAGCAGTTCAGCCTCGGAGAGGGCGTCGGCGCCGTGATTGAGCATGCGCTCGCGCGGCCGCTCGGCCTCGGGCCAATCGGTGATGCGGTTGGGGGGATGCTCCATCTGATTTTCCTCAGTCTTCTATCAAATGATAACCATAATAGACTGATGAGGCAAGGAAAATCGTGCGGGTGGCGAAAATTACCCCAGGGGGCAAAAGCTTAAGGCCGGGCTGGCACCCCCCGCCAGCCGAAGGGTGGGCGTCAGCCCACAGCTGTTGGGAGCTAGCCCACCGCCGCGCGCCCTCAGCGCAAAATCATCATCTTGACGGAGGAGCGGTGCTCACCCGCCGCAAGCGTCAAATAATATATCCCCGACGAGAGCTGGATTCTGCGGTCATCCCGCCCATCCCAGAGGAAACCATAGCGTCCGGCGGTTTGCCGCTGCTGCAGGAGATGGCGCACGATCTCGCCGCGGACATTGGCGATGGAGATCTCCACCTCCGCCTCCTCCGGCAGTTCGTAGGCGATGCGCGTGTCCTGATTGAAGGGATTGGGATAGTTTTGCTGCAGCCGGTAGCTCGCCGGCAGCGCCTCGCCGTCCACCTCGATGGCGATCGCGGGACTGCGATGAACGCTGCCATCCTGGTCGATCTGCTCGAGCATATAGAAATAGGTCTGTCCCGGCTTTAGCTGCGCATCCAGATAACAGTAATCATGCGATTCCGTGGTGGTGCCTTTCCCCGCGATCATCTCCGGGCTGATGCGCTCGAAAGGGCCGTTCTCATGGGTGCTGCGATAGACGAAAAAACCGAGATTATTGGTTTCCTGCAAGGTCCGCCAACATAAACGGGCGCCGTTCCCCTGCGCGACGACGCTGTACGCCCCATATTCGACGGCCAGGGGTGGTTGATAGAGACCGAGATTCGCCACATCCGCATCCGCGGCCAGGCCGCGCGGCTGGTTGCCGAGGTTGACGAAATAAGCGGCTGCGAGGGTGGCGTCCTTGGGCGCAATGGCGACGGGCGCACTGACGGCAATGGTCCAGCGCAACGTGACCACGGGCTGCCAGCTGGCGGTCGCCAGCCATCCGGCCGGCGCACCGCTGCCGTCCGCATTCACATCCTGGCCGGTGACCAGCACGCGGTAAAGCTGCGGCAATTTCTCCACGCTGCCGGCATAGCCTTCCACGGCGCCGAGACTCCAGGAAGTTCCGGCATCCTCCGGCCATGCCGTCAATTCGCTTCCGTAGGGGACGTCCAGCGTCAGGGAGTGCAGGGTCTGCGGCGTCGCGCCCTGTTGAATGCGCAGCTCGACATCGGCATGCAGCTCGCCGCCAGCGACGACATCGTTGCGCGTCACGATCAGACGAAAGGCGGTGACATCGGCGTGTGTGGATGAGGTGAGCAAGCCGGCCAGCAGCATCAAAGGAATTCGGACTCTCATTTTTTCCCTTTCACAGGATTACTGAAACGGACGCGCTCGTAATACATCAGACTTTGCGGGGCAAAATAACGCTCTGTCCATTTGTCATTGTCAGCCAGGGTCATGCGTTTGCCCGGACCGCGGCCGGTTTTGCTGCGCAGGTTGAAGCGGAAACGGTAATGATCATAGAGCCGCATCATTTCGGAGACATAGATATCCGCTACATCGCTGTTGCCGCTGATGATGAGCATGTTCTCATCATTGGAGGAGGAAGCATTGCGCGAA
The DNA here is from genome assembly GCA_963169875.1 of Candidatus Zhuqueibacterota bacterium. Classification (GTDB taxonomy): domain Bacteria; phylum Zhuqueibacterota; class Zhuqueibacteria; order Residuimicrobiales; family Residuimicrobiaceae; genus UBA2214. Next base: position 3,394 of record CAUJEL010000209.1, on the reverse strand, counting down.
AAATTATTGGAGCCGGTGATGATTGTTGGCTCGGTGGTCGAGAAATCGGTGATGATGGTTTTTAGATGGATGAAAATATTGCCCGCTTGTCCGGCCGTGGACTCTTTGAGAAATCCCTCAAGCCCGGAATTGATCATGGCGGAGGTGACAAAATGGCCGCGGCGGTGCGTGCCGGTGATGCGGGAACGGGTGTTTTGCAGACCGTAGCGAATGACTTCGCTGTGTTCATCGCCCAGCAGGGCGGTCTCGACCTCATCCAGAAGGCTGAAGGTGGTGCAAAAAACGAGATCGCGTTTGGCGTTGACGATGATTTCGATGACTTCCTGGAGGTCGCTGAGCCGCGAGCGCGGACTGAAGATGGCCTGGGGGTAGGCGCCTGAAATGACGGGATGGGCGGAATTGATGTACTTGCGCGTTTCGGTGGGTGGGTCACCACTGAAGAGCCTATCGAAGAGCTGCAAATAGCGCCCGGCAATTCCGCCGTCGTTCATCACGTGCAGGACGTTGGCCTGGCGATAGACGGCATTGGCCGTGAAATTGGTCGAACCGGTCAGCACCGAGACGGGCTGCTTGCTGCCATCGGGTTGGATGCGGCTGAGGACGCAAAATTTGTGATGAAAGATGGCCGACGTCAGGCGGCTGCGTTTGACCGTGTCGGGCAGCGGTTCCAGGGTCTCCTCGTTATGCGTGGTTTGCGGATCTTCGCTGCGGGCATGATAGACAATGCGCACCCGGGCGCCGCGGCTGAGCACGGTGCTCAGTACGGCCACAGTTTCCGGCAACTCGAACTCGTAGATCGCCACATCAACAGCCCAGGAACTGTCCTGTGCGGCATCGAGGAACGCCAGAAGACGTTCACGGAGGCCGCGCGAGAGCCAGTCCCGTGCCGCCTGGTTTTCCGGGGCATCGGGATTGGCCTTGCCAAAGCGGCGGGTGTAGGCCTGACTGGCGGCGGCGGCGCGGTTGAAGATGATCTGGTGCAAACCGCTGGTCACCGATTCAGTGCGCACCGTGATCTCCGGCCCATCGACATAGCGCAGTTTGCCGGGGCTGCCATAGACGCCATGGATCTTGTAACGGTAGGAGGAATCCGGATAGACGCAGTAATCGGACCAGCGGTATTTCTGGATCGGGGCGATATTGCTGTCGACGGGCGTATTGACCGCGGCCGTTTCGGAGGGGAAGCGCAGCGAGCCCTGCAGCCATGCCACGCGTCCGGGTTGCGGCCCTTCGCGTTCGATGGCAAAGCCCAACAGGCCACGGCGGCGCTGGGCAGTCGTGTTCATGGCCAGCAGAATGCCGGTCGTGCCGGCATAGGCCTGCAGGGTCAACCCCGATTTTACAGCGTGTGCGCGCATTTAATTTTCACCCCACCCTTGCCAAAATGTTAAGGTTCGCAGGTGCGCCGGTGCATGCGATATTCTTCGCTGCGAACGGCGCCATTTTCCACACCCTTGAGACGGACCTGGAGCGTGTCAGCATGCAGCCGGTAGTACGCAATTTCACGTGGAAAATCATGCTCCGGATTGACAAAGCGGACGCTGTCCGGGGTACACGCTGCCATGGTGAACAGGGTGGTGCGGTTCTCGGCAACCAGCAGCGCATGATACACCGTCACAGCGCCCTGGGTTTGAATGCGCGAATACTCGATGAAAGAGGTTCTGCCCTTGCTGATGACGCGGCTGTATCCGATCAGCGAGCTGCCTCCGGGCAGGCTCCAATGCTCCTCCATCTGTACATGGGGCATCTCTGCGACCCAGCATCCGCTCATCCACTGCAGCGTCGCGGTGGGCTCGGTCTGTGCGGAGGCCAGCGCCACGAGCGCGCCGATGAGCGTGCAACTCTTTTTCATGTTATTTGATCTCGGGATTGGCTTTAGTGGATTCCGTGAATATTTTGGCGACCGCGGCTACCGTGCCCGAGACATCGGCGAGATTGCTGGGAATGATCATGGTATTGTTGGTCGATGCCAGCTTGCCGAATTCATCGAGATATTGTTCAGCGATGCGCAGATTGACCGCTTGCGCGCCGCCGGGTGAAGTGATGGCCGTGGCGATTTCACGGATACCCTTGGCAGTGGCCATGGCGACGCGTTCGATTTCCTGGCCGCGGCCTTCTGCTTCGTTGATGCGTTTCATCTTTTCGCCTTCGGACTTGGCGATGGCTTCCTGCTTGTCGCCCTCGGCGCGATTGATTTTAGCCTGCATGTCGCCCTCGGATTCGGCGATCAGCGCGCGTTTTTCGCGCTCGGCGCGCATCTGTTTCTCCATGGCATCCTTGATGCTCGGCGGCGGCACGATGTTCTTGACCTCATAGCGCGTCACCTTGAGGCCCCAGGGCTCGGAGGCCTTGTCGACGGCCTGGACGATCTCCATGTTGATCTTTTCGCGTTCCTCAAAGGTCTTGTCGAGCTGCATTTTGCCGATTTCACTGCGCATGGTGGTCTGCGCCAGCTGAATCGCGGCAAAGGCATAATCATTGATCCCGTAGGAGGCCTTCACCGGATCCATGATGAGAAAATAGAGGATGCCGTCCACCTCGACCTGGATGTTATCTTTGGTGATACAAGACTGCTCCGGCACATCGATGGCCATCTCCTTGAGGGAGTGCTTGTAGGCGACGCGGTCGATGAAGGGGATGAGGATGTGAAAGCCGGCTTCCAAAGTGGCGGCGTACTTGCCCAGACGCTCAACGATGAACACGGTTTTCTGCGGCACAACGCGCGCCGAACGGGAGAGAATGATGACAAAGAGAAAAATCAGACCTATGAGAATCATGGTTTCAGCAGGCATGGCGCTTCCTTTCACATATTGTTAGAGTGGTTTTACATGTAATGTCAAATTTTTGCGTTCGACGATTTGCACCGGGGTGCCGTTGAGGATGGGGATTTCGGATTCCGCCAGCCAGCGCGTGCCGTGGAACTCGACTCTGCCCGGATGGCCATCGGCGCGAATGTCCTCGACAACCATGGCGCGCTGACCCTTAAAGTCGTCCATGGAGTCTTCCGGCCGCGGGATGGCGGAGGTTTTTCCCTCGAATATTTTGCGGCCTTTCTTGCGAAAAAGAACCAGGGATGCGAAACTGGCGATGAGGAAGGTGACCAGCTGCATGTTGAAGGATTCGATCAGGCCCAGCTCGAGCAGCAGGGTGGTGACCCAGGCGCCGACGCCGAAAAAGATGACGACGAATCCGGGCATGGCCAGTTCAGCGAGGATGAGAAAAAAGCCGATAAAAAACCACAACAGGGCGGCGGTGTCGATGCCAAACATAGACGGCACTCCTCAAAAAAATTATGCTGAAGGAGATACCCTTGCGAGGGTTGAAAACCTTGGCAAGGGTATCAGTTAAGGTATCAGTTTGAATCATTATGTACGCAGCCACTGAAAATTAAGTT
>CAUJEL010000208.1 GCA_963169875.1 Candidatus Zhuqueibacterota bacterium | reverse complement strand
TTATTGCTCTTTTTTACAATTACGTCCCCTTTGACGATGCTGTTGTTGAAGAGATGCACATCGCCGGTATAGGTGCTGATGTCCTGGTGGACGATCGTGTTGTCGAGCTGCATGCGGCCATTGATGTTCTGGATGCTGCCCTCGATCTCACTCCCTGATGCGGTGGTGATTTCTCCATTGACGGTATTAATGTCACCGCGGATGCGCACATTTTGCCCCAACGTCACGCTGCCGTTCACCGCCTTGATGTCATTGATTTGGGAATTGGTGCCAACGCGGATGGAACCGTTCACGGTGCGGCAGCTGCCGCGGATGACGCAGTCGCTGCCGATGGTGATTTTGCCGTTGACCGTGTTGATGCTGTCATTCCGGCGTTCACCATCCTGAACATATATACTCTTGTTGATCGAAGAGTCACAAGCGATAGGCAAGGCCGCCATGAGCAGAATGGCAAGAAATTGGATGGTCATTTTCATAGGAATATTCCCGAATAATTCAAAAGGTTAGAAGAATCCTCTCTTTTAAACGGAAAATTTTTAAAAAAGTTACGCCGTAAAATTATTTGGGGGAGACCTTGCGCCGCTTGCGAGCGATGAATTCCGGCGCTTCGCGAATAGCCGTGCCCAGCACCTTGAAGGAACGCAGAAACACGCCCAGACCACTGCGTTTCAAGGACGCAGCATCCGTGCCCACCTGTGGGAAGCCGCGGTTATCCACAACCAGCGTCTCATAGTTGCGGAAAAGCTTGCCCCACGGGCTATTCAGCACATGATCCATCTTGCGCTTGGCGAAAAACGGATACCAGAAGCTATCATGATACACCACTGAGGCGATATAACTCCACGGCGCCAGCACGGTTTTCAGTGTCCACTCCAGCGGTTTCTTCAAAGGGCCCCAGTAGATACGATGCTGCATGCGCGAGGCAAAGGTCATCTTTTTGAAAGGACCGCTAAAGTGCCAATTTTCCCGCCCTGCGTCTTCGTCACCGACAATCTGGATGTCGCGCGGATCACCGCAACCCAGGCCGCGTTCATGGGCGAGACGGATAAATTTTATCTGCAGCGGATCGAATCCCATCAACCGCGCCGCCACGGCATCGATGGCCACTTGATCGGCGCTGGCCAATAATATATTCTTGACATGAGGCGTCATGCAACGCGGCCCAGGGCCATCGCCGGCAAAGGTTCCATCCATGACTGCAAACAGGCCAGCGTGGATTTTTTTCTGAATCATGAGCAGGTCCACGAGCGTCTCGTGGATGACAGGATGGGTCCAGTGGCGCCGCTCGTTGAGCAGGCCGCCGAATGCGTTTTTCATGGCGCCGGTGGTGGTCGTGAAGATATGGGTTTTGACCGTGGGCAGATGAATGATGTTTTCGCCGATGAAGCGGCGCGGGATGAAGAAGCCGTCTTTGTAAACCTGGTTCAGGGCGATGAACTGATCGACCAGATCGCCGACTGCGTCGCGAATGTGAATCCATTCCTCACCCTCATACAAATGAATATTGCGCAAACCGTATTTTTCCACCACCTGAACCTGCTTGTTCTCCCGTTCACCCAGGTGGGCGTCTATAACCACAGTGCGGTTATGGCAGGCATGGATTTTATCGGACGCAAAACCATCTTTTTGCAGCGTGCGAATGACCCCTTCCAGCTGCCAGGGAAGCGTCGAGCTGCCGGGAAAAAAGAAATGCCACGAGATGTTCACCTTGAGCGCCGTGTCCGCTGATTGGTCCAGATACTGTTGATAATCCGCCAGATGAAGCAGGCGATAGTAATCCTCGAACACGGTTTGCGGTGTGGTTTTGATGACAGCAACTTGAGGGTGTTTCACGGTAGTTTTGTCCAATAATTAGCCTGAATAATTCCTGACCACAAAGTCTGGCCGCCCGTTTCACTCCGCCGCAGGCGCTCCATAGGCAGACCACTCTTCACGCGCCGGGCCATAAATCCCTGGCACTTTCACGCCGGCCTGACGCATCAAGACCGTCAACTGCGCGCGGTGATGGATTTCGTGTTTGATGAGCACGTTCAGCGTGAAGCCGCGGGTCCATTTTTCGCCGTAGAGCTCGATCTCCTCCTGCAGCCGGGCGTCATTCCATTGCGCCTGCAAAGCTGCGGCCAGCGCGGACGCGCTTTTTTCATAGGCTGCGGCGATCGCTTGCGCCGAGGTTGGCACCGCATCCTTTTCGCCTGGAGCCTCAAAAGAGAGTCCTGTGCCCTGACCCATCTCACCCACGGAGACGACGATGTGCCAGGCGATCCGCCCCAGGGTGCGGCCCTGGTCGTACACCTTTTGCTGCAACGATGCATCGGTCAGTGCCTTGAGGATTTTATGGGTTGCCTGACTCTCATTGCCCCATTCCTGTAAAAAATCATTTACTTTGGTAAACATGAACGACTCCCTGGCGATTAGATCAAATCTTGTTTGCTGCAAAAAATCACTGATAGATGCCGGACGCCCTCAGGGTGCCCGGCATTTGAAGTAATTAAAGGACGAACTGCACTTTATCCTGAGGCGTGCGGCAGTCCATATCCGTGCCGCGATCGCGATGATCGGCAATTTCTGCGGCTACGCCAACAGCACGGCCATAGAGGAACTGGGTGAAGCTGAGCGCCTGCACCATTTCGGGGGTCATTTTGCCTTCGTGCAGGTCTTTCCAGACCAGTTTCAGAATGATCACCGCCAGCACGGCGTCGATGTTGACACAAAAAACATTTTTGGTCACACCTTCGTTGAACAATTCCTCCACCAGCTTGTGGTAGTAATCGAGAAAAACATTGTAGATATTACGGTTTTTGAATTCACCGCGGATGTACTCCTCGCGCGGATCGATGTTGATGTCGTTGCCCTTGAACACCGGATGGTTGATGCAGGGGATGCGTTTGTAGTTTAGTTCTCCGGTCTCTTTTTCCATCTTTTTGTAATCGCGATACTGCCGTGCCGCCTGGTTGGCCATTTTGGTCAGATTCAAGGTGTGATTGGGGTCTCCCGGATCCTGCAGCGATTTGTCAAACTGCTCCAGGAGAAATCCAACCGCCTCAAAGCCGTTGCCGCCATGCGCCAGTCCGGTATTGGTCAGAAAGCCGAGAAATGCTGTGGCGATGTGATTGCGTGCGCTCACCGATTCCTTGGCGCCCTTGGCCGACAGAGTGCCGGGACCATTGGTCAGTGTCAAACCGATCAAAGCCTTGAATTCATAGAGTTCCGTCTCTGTCGGCTTGCGGTTGAAGAGCACGGTGAAGGCGTTTTCCGTGAAGGAGTTGCGCAAATTGCTGACCTTGGCGTCGATGAGTTCACGCCAGAACGCATTGTTCTTGCGGTCGATGACCGAATAGGCGACGATGCGGGCGATGATATAAAAATAAGTCACGGCGTCTTCGACCACCTGACGGCTGATGCGCTTCTCCAGCATCGGTTTCCAGAACATGGAAATAGCCAGCCCCCCGAGATAGAATTCATAGTTATCGCGGATTTCCAGTCCATTGCTTTCGGCGAGTTTGATGATATGCTGCAGCACCCGAATCGGGAACGATTTTTTCGGGCACTTTTTGATCTCCTTGAGCAAGAGTTCCGAAATAGGGGTTTTGCGCACCGGATCCTTGGTGAGAATTTCGGTGACCACATAGGCATCCAGTTCAGCGGGAAACTCCTTGGTGAGGTCGTCAATCTCAAATTCACGGATCATATCGATCAGGAAGGCCGTGGCTGCGCGGGCCTTGCGCAGCAGCGGCTTGTCGCCGATGAGGGCGATCTGCGAGCCGATGTAGGCGTTGGGCGTGCAGTCGTTGGAACGGGCGACATCCACCAGGTCCATGCGGCGTTCGTCCATTTTAAAGAACAGATTGAGCAGGATGTTGATGGTCGGCAAGTCCGCCGGATCAGGCATCACCTTGGCCAGGGAGAAGTAAATATTCTCCTCCATGGTGTAGTTGGAGAGATCGAGGATCGATTTGCCGTGCAGTTCCGAAACCTGCGTTCTGGGATCCATGCGCGAGGCGCCCGATTTATCCGACATGTTTTGCCGCAAATAATTGGCGCCCACCTGCTTGTTGATCTCGCGGATCTGTTGATCGTAGGGCGGCATGGCGGTGACCAGAGGCACGTCCAATTCCGCCGGGAGTTTGAACCAGTTGTCACTGATCCACAGCTTCAGCGAGAGATCGCCGCTCGAGGGAAAATCGGGCTCTTCGTCAATCACATCGAAAATAGCGCGCATGGCTTCGGGAAAGTGCTGAATCGAAGCGACGCGAACGCCGCGTTTGCTGACCACGGGATTGCGGGGATCAAAGGCCGGCACGCCAAAATAATCGTCAAACCAGGCTTCCTTGGACTCGGCGTCATCGCCCGAACCCGCCAGAGCGCCGGCATGCCCGCAGGCGCGCTGGATGTTTTTCTTCCAGCGGCCGGTGACGCACACCACAATGGGTTTATTGAAGCCAAAACGGCGTTCCTTGATCCAATCGAGGGCCTGCTTTTCATAATATCCGCCGGGTTCGACATACAAGGCCACGGCTTTGGTGCGCGGATCGTTTTGTGCGGCATAGAGGAATTCCGGCAGAGCAAAATGAATATAGATATCTTTTCCCGAGCTCACCGCGGTGGTCAGTCCAAAGCCCGCGGTGCGCAGATACTCGGCGATGGTGGTGGTAAAGTTGCCGGAATTGGAATGAATGGCGATGGATCCCTTGCGCAGCGCTTCTTCGGGATGATCTCCCGCCAGCGCGCCGCCGACGCGAACGTGATCCCAGACATTGGCAACGCCGAGGCAATTGCAGCCGATCACATCCACGCCCGCTTCCTGGCAGACGAAGCGGATGTTGCGCGAATCCCGCGACGGCACTTTTTCCGTGACGATGACGATGCGCTTGAGGTTTTCATTATAGGTGGCAAGTTCCGCCACCGCCTGGCTCACAGCCAGAGGGGGCAGGTAAACCACACCGATGTCGAAAAAGATGTCATTTTCCATGACATCGCGGATGCTGCTGAAAACGGGGATGTCGCCGCGTTTGCTTTCCAGCACGCCTTTGCGTCCATATTGTACGCCGGCGACGATGTTGCCGTTGCTGTATTCATGGGAAACCGGCGTCACCTTTCGGCTTTCACTACCGAGGATGTTGATCACGCAGACGCGCGAATCCCTGGTGACCAGCTCTTCCAGAGAATGGACGCCGACATAATAGGGGAATGGTTTGGTTTTTTGCTGTCTCATCGCTTACACCTTTTTCTTTTCATATTCTTTGCGGCCCTTGTCAGCCCACCATTGATCGATTCTCTTGGCGTACTCCAAAACCTGGATCATGGAGGTGTCATAGCCGAACATCTTGTAGGGGAGTTTCAGCGTATCGAGGATGTCCTTGCCGTAAAACATGCCTTTGACCAGATTGGGTCCGCCGCGTCCGACCACGGTGTAAATGGGGGTGCGGCCGTAGGCCGCCATATGGTCGCGCAGGGCGTCAAAAATACCTTTAAAGGTGATATAAATATCGGTGTTGTTGGCCTTGCCACCAATGATGAGCAGCACACTGGCATTCTTGAGCCAATGTTTGAATACGATGCGGGCGATGTCGTACATTTTTTCATAGGGCGGATTGCCGCCGAAATCGGATGAAAAGATGGCCGAACTGCCGAGGGTTTCCGTGGCGGCCGAGTTGGCGCCGCCGCCGAACATGAAGGGCATGATGCTGCCGGCCGGATTGAGTTCGAGAACGTCGCTCTGTCCCTGATAGGTGCGCAGCTGATTGATCTGGGCCTCGAAGGGCGTGATATCCGATTGAAAGATGGTCGAGGGCAGTCCCATCCGTTTCCAGGCGGGATTATCCTGATCAAAGGCGGCCTTGAGGTCGCAGGCTACGGGGATGATGCGGTTGTCCGCTTGCATCATCCGCACAGGGTTGATCTCCAGCGTGGTCAGGCCATAGTTGTCGTACAATCCCCAGAGTTTGGGGAGATGCTGCACCAGAGGTGAGATGAATTTTTCCGGGCAACCGGTGTCCATCAGGGCGTTGGTGATGTCGAAGGATTTCAGGCCGATGAAGGGATCGATCCAGATCACCTGCTTCTTATCCGGCGGCAGTGTTTCGATATCCATGCCGCCGAAGGGACTGAGGGTAAAAATGGGTTTGCGATGGGTGGTGGAGGTGGCGATGCTGAAATAGACTTCAATCTCAGAGGGGACAAATGCTTCAAAGGTGACGCCGTTGGCGGTTACGGTTTTGTTGCCATAATGGTGCGTGGCGAAGTAGAGCTCCTTTTTCGCCTGCAGGGCATCTTCGACATTATCGACGATGCGCACCAGGCCGGCTTTGCCCTTTTTGCCGACGCCGCCCGCAAAAAATGGTTTGATGACCAGCTTTTTGTGCTGGGCGAGCATGTTCTGTATCTGTTCCTTGTTCGCATCCGCCGTCAGAAAAGGGGCATAGGGGAACTCGACCAGATCCAGAAGCTGCGCGCCATACTTGAGGCCAGAAATCTGCATGGTTACACCTTCTTGTTTGATTTTTTTCTGCTACTTACAAAACAGTCGATTATTTTACACAAACCATTGTCAAAAAGCAAGATTAAAATAATGCACGGCATGAGGCTCATTTTTTGCAGAGAAGACTTGCAATTTTCATCATTTTTGATAACTTGTGTATAGGCAGCAATTAATGCGCCTTGATATTTTTTATTGCAAAGCACAAGCGCCTGTTGGAGGAAAGCCTGTATGAGACGTGTTGTGATCACTGGCATGGGGGCTGCATCCGCAATGGGACTCGATCTGAGGCAGATCGAGCGCACCCTGCGACAAGGTAAGAGTTGTATCAGCTTTTGCCCGGCTTTTGAAGAACACGGTTTCAACTCCCTGATCGCCGGCTGGATGCCGGAATGGCATCCGGAAGAACTGATCCCTCGAAAGGCGTTGAAGACCATGGGACGGGGTTCTGAATTTACCTCCTATGCCGGATTGAAAGCTTTGGAACACAGTCATCTCATCGAGGCGGAGGTGCAGAACGAACGCTGCGGCGTCATCGCCGGCTGCGGCGAAGGCAGCGCCATGGACATGTTCGAAGCCGCCTACGCCATGAAGGATCACAACAAACCTCGGCGCGTCGGCATTCGCGTGCCACAGACCATGAGTTCAACGCGCAGCGCCAATCTCACCATGCTGCTCAAGAATCAGGGTATGAGCCTGGCCATTGCCGATGCCTGCGCCACGGGGCTGGTCAATATCGGTTACGCTTATCAGGTGATCAAGTGGGGGGTGCAGGATGTGGTTTTTGCCGGCGGCGGCGAATCGTGCGATTGGGCCGGTGGTGCTTTTTTTGACGCCATGGGCGTTTTGTCATCACGTTTTAATGATGCGCCGGAAAAAGCGTCGCGACCATTTGATAAGGACCGCGATGGATTTGTCATCGCCGAAGGCGGTGGCATTGTGGTAGTGGAGGAACTGCAGCATGCCTTGATTCGTGGCGCGAAAATATACGGGGAGATCGTGGGCTATGCCAGCAACTGCGATGGCGGCTATTCCATTGTGGCACCTTTTTCCGGCGGGGCGGCAGCATGTATGCAGGCCGCCCTCAATGATGCAGGCATGCAGGCTTCCGGGATCGACTATATCAATACCCACGGCACCTCGACGGTGGCCGGGGATCCATCCGAGATCGCTGCCATCAAAAAAGTCTTTCAGGATCACCATCCCATGGTGACCTCTACCAAGAGCCAGATCGGTCACACCATCGGCGCTGCCGGGGCGCTGGAACTCATCGCCGCCCTGGTCATGCTTAACGGCAACTTTGTTGCACCTTCTCTCAATCTGGAGAATCCGGATCCGGAATGCGTCTACGAAAACTATGTCACGGAATATAAAGAGGTATCTTTCAATACGCTGCTATCCAATAATTTCGCCTTTGGCGGCAGCAATGCGGCCATGATCGTAAAAAAATACGAATCCTGAGCGTCGACCAGGTTGGATCAAGATGGAGAAGCAGCCGCAGACTGTCAGTTGGTGCGCGCCGTCTTGTGGACTTGATTTGAGTCAACCAGGGCGCAAAGGACGCAAAAACTGTCAGGAGGGATCATGTTTTCGTGTAAGAACCGGCTGCTATCCATCCATATCACATTATTGCTGTTCAGCCAGGTGGCCCTGGCTTCAACGGATCGTTCCGACGGTTGCACCACCATAACTGTAGGCAAAAAGGCATCCCTGGATGGGTCGGTGATGACGTCGCATACCCTCGATGATCACCGCGCCAGCAGCGCCATGGACGTCCAGCCTGCGCATGATCATGCTGCGGGCGAACAGGTGGATCTCTTCAAGATCACCGATTGCGACACCACCGCGATGCCCACCTATGAACAAGTCCTTGTCGGCAAAATTCCGCAAGTCCCCCATACCTACGGCTACATCAACACCGCCCTGCCTTGTATGAATGAAGTGCAGTTGGCCATCGGCGAATCGACTTTTGGAGGCCGTAAGGAGCTGCAATCGGATGCCGGCCTCATCGATCTGTGGCGGCTCGTGCCCCTGCTGTTGCAGCGCTGCCGCACAGCCCGGGAGGCCATCCGCCTGGCGGGCGAGTTGACGGCCCAATATGGCTGGCGCGATGTGGGAGAGTGCCTCACCATCGCCGATCCCCGGGAGGTGTGGCACTTTGAGATTGTGGGCCCGGGAAAAGGCCGCGTCGGTGCGATCTGGGCGGCGCAGCGGGTGCCGGATGACCATGTGGCGGTCAATGCCAATGCCAGCCGCATCCGCGAGATAGATCTGGAACAGCCAGATCATTTCATGGCCTCGAAAAATGTATTTCAGGTAGCAGAGGAGATGGGATGGTGGCATCCCCGGCGCGGGAATTTTCAATTCAATTATGCCTATGATCCGGATGGCCGGCAGTCGCTGGCCTCACGCCGCCGCGAGTGGCGCGTGCTGGATATGCTGGCGCCGTCATTGAAATTGCAGCCCTACAGCGAGAACTATCCTTTTTCCATTAAACCGGACTCGTTGGTCACGGTGGAAAAACTGGTTTCCATTTTTCAGGATTACTATGAAGGGACTGATTTCAATCCCATCAAGGATATCACCGTCGCGGACGCGAATGGCAAGATGATGATTTCACCGTTGGCCAATCCTTTTATGCCCTATGATATGCTGCCGCTGTTCAAGATCAACGGCGGCTGGGGCTGGCGCGGCGAGCGCACCATCGCGCGCTGGTATACCATGTACGCCACCATCACGCAATCGCGGTCATGGCTTCCCGATCCAATCGGTGGCGTGGTGTGGTTGGCATTGGACAATGCCGCCACTTCCATCTATGTGCCGTTGTATGGCGGGATCAGCGATGTCGCGGCGCCTTATAAAGTAGATGGCAGAAGAACGGGCATGAACCGGTCTTGCGCCTGGTGGGCTTTCAATCATTTGGGCATCTTGACGGCACAGCGCTGGGGGGAGATGCGCCACGACGTCACGGCGGTGTGGCAGCCGCTGCAGCGGCAACTATTCAGTGAACAAAAAAGTCTCGAAGCAGAAGCGGTGCGAATGTACCAGGAAGCGCCGCAGCAGGCCCGTGATTTTTTGACGCGCCGCTGCACGGAATGGGGAGACCGCGTGGTCGGGGAGGCATGGAAAACAGGTGATTTGTTGTGGACGAAATACGATGAGAAATTTTGAGTGCGCGCGATCAATGGCCTCATAAAAGGGTATATTGAGTTTTGTGCAAAATAGTAAGTGCCAGGCACGTGCCTGGCACTTACTATTCTTACTTTAATAATGCAACCCGCTGCACAGTTTTATGCTCTCCCGCCGAGAGAATGATCACATAGACCCCGCTGGGCAGATGCCCGGCCTGCCACCTG
>CAUJEL010000207.1 GCA_963169875.1 Candidatus Zhuqueibacterota bacterium | reverse complement strand
ATTTTGAGAGCAAATTGACAAAGAACAGGTGGATCTTGGTTAAAAGAAATTGATCATCTTTAGAATTCTCATTAACGTATGAAAAAAATCAAGTCGATTAGATTTGCTCCTAAAATAAGCTCAAATCCGACAGACTCCTAGGGCAAAAAATAAAAACACTTCATGAATTTCAGAATGCAGGAGTTCATAACCTTGACTTGTCAGCTCATGGTTTAAGCTCGGGTGTGTACATATACGAAATTAAATCGGGCAACTTTGTAGAACGGAAAAAGTTGGTAGTTCAAAAATAAGCTGAACGCTTTATAGAAAATGGCAGTCTCCATAATTTTATGTAAATCATTTTTCCCGCACCCCCTGATAATCGCTAGCACTATTCGACATTTTGCGCCTTCCCGCACCCCCTTTCATAATTCTTTGCTTTTTTCCCTCCAATTGTCTACTTTAGCGCTGTTTCTCATTCGCCAAACTTTCACCATCAATCCCTGCACCTCACCTCTATCCAAGGAGGACATATGCAATCACGCTGGCGTCTCCTGATCCTCAGTACCCTCATCCTGGCCGCATGCAGCCCGTCTGTCAAACAGCTGCCCCCGCGTCCGCAAAAAATCGACCATCCCCTGACTTTGCACGGCCAGACGCGGATCGATCCCTATTACTGGATCAATCAGCGGGATAATCCCGAGGTGCTCGCCCATCTCCATGCGGAAAACGCCTATTCCAAAGCCATGATGCAGCACACCGAAAAGCTGCAGGAAACACTCTATGAAGAGATGACCGGCCGCATCAAACAGAACGACGACTCAGTCCCCTGGTTCAAAAACGGCTATTATTACTATACGCGCTACGAGACGGGTCAGGAGTATCCCATCTATTGCCGCAAACAAGCCTCGCTGGATAATCCGGAAGAGGTCATGCTCAACGTCAACGAGATGGCGGCGGGCAAAGGATACTATTCCGTGGCCGGTCTCTCCGTGAGTCCCGACAACCACTGGCTGGCCTTTGGCATCGACACCCTCAGCCGTCGCAAATATACCCTGCGCTTCAAGAATCTCCGCAGCGGCGAAATGGCGGCGGAAAAAATCGCCAACACCTCCGCGAATTTCGTCTGGGCCAATGACAACCACACTCTCTTTTACGTCGCCAAGGACAGCACGCTGCGTCCTTTTCAGGTGTGGAAACACCGCCTCGGGGGCGATCCGGCTGGCGACGCTGTCGTCTATACGGAAACGGATAACACCTTCGACGTCAGCGTGGACAAATCCAAGACCGATCGCTGGCTCTTCATCAACAGCGAGCAGACCCTGTCCAGTGAATATCGCTACCTCGATGCCGACACGCCGGACGCCGCGTGGCGCATCTTTCAACCGCGCCAGCGCGGCCTCGAGTACAGCGTCCATCATGACGGCGATCGCTTCCTGATCGTCACCAATCTCGATGCGCAGAATTTTCGTTTGATGCAGGCCCGGCCCGGCAAGACCGGTGTGCAGCACTGGCAGGAGGTCATCGGCCATCGCCCGGATGTGCTCCTGGAATCGATCGAGCCGTTCAAGGATTTTCTCGTCGTCAGCGAACGCGCCAACGCCCTGCGCCGCATCCGCATCATCGAAAAAAGCAGCGGCGCCAGCCACGATCTCGATTTCGGCGAACAGGCCTATGTGGCATATGTCTCCGACAATCCCGAATACGACCGCACCGTGCTGCGCTACCGCTATACCTCGCTCACCACGCCCTGGTCGGTCTATGATTACGACCTGCACAGCCATGAGCGGCAGCTGCGCAAACAGGATGAAGTGGTCGCCGGCTACAATCCGCAGGAGTATTTCACCGAACGCCTCTTCGCGCCGGCGCGCGATGGCGTCCGCATTCCCCTGACCCTTGTCTATAAAAAAGGCCTGAAAAAACACGGCGGCAATCCCTGCCTCCTCTATGGCTACGGCTCCTATGGCGCCAGCATGGATCCGACTTTCAGCCCCGACCGGCTCAGTCTGCTCGACCGCGGTTTTATCTATGCCATTGCCCACATCCGCGGCGGCCAGGAACTGGGTCGCGCCTGGTACGAGGATGGCAAGCTCCTGAAAAAGAAGAACACCTTTTACGATTTCATCGATTGCGCTGAGTTCCTGATCAAGGAAGGCTACACCAAAACGGAGCTTCTCGCCGCCCTGGGCGGCAGCGCCGGCGGGCTGTTAATGGGCGCGGTCGTCAACCTGCGGCCGGGTCTCTTTCACACCGTGATCGCCGCCGTGCCCTGGGTCGATGTGGTCACCACCATGCTGGATGAGAGCATCCCGCTGACCACCGCCGAATACGACGAATGGGGTAATCCCAACGTCAAGGACTATTACGATTATATGCTCTCCTACTCCCCCTATGATAACGTCAGCAGCCAGGCCTATCCGGCCATGCTCGTGACCACCGGCTTGCACGATTCCCAGGTGCAGTATTTCGAGCCCGTCAAATGGGTGGCCAAACTGCGCGATCTGAAGACGGATGACCATATGCTGATCATGGACATTGACATGGAGAGCGGCCACGGCGGCGCCTCCGGGCGTTTCAAACGTTTCCACCGCCTGGCGCTGCAGTACGCGTTTCTGCTCGATCAGATGCAGATCAGGCAGTGAGTGGCGATTTTTTACAATTTGGGGACACTGAAGGGTTTATGTATATGCAAAAGTTGTACGAATAATACAATTATTTCAATTTTTTCAAACAACAGATCATAAATAAGCTAACTAACCTTTTCAATTTTTAAACCGCAGAGCGCGCAGAGTATGCTGAGCTGATTTTACTGGGATGATATAACAAGTTTTGCTTTCAATTTCATCTCAGTCCAAAAAGTTGCTATTGATGCTATTTAATAGTTTTTCTTTTCTCTGCGTTTCTCTGCGTTTCTCCGCGTTCTCGGCGGTGAATAATTCGGGTTAGTAACGGTTGATTTCGACTTTTCCAATAATTCACTGCCAGCATATATGATGTATTGAAAGATCTACTGTCTCGTGCCTTGTATTAATAAACCGTTTAAGAATCCTTGTTTTTACTCAATACATTGAGTTAATTTACTCAACAAGTCGAGTAAATTGTGAGGCTTTTTTGTATTTCAACTGTTCTTGAACAGATTCAGGCGATGCTGAAGGAGCCGCGACGATTCATGCAAATCCTCGCCGGGCCCAGGCAGACCAGGAAAACCACCCTGGCGCGACAAATTGCCGAATCAAACCTCCTCCCCGCGCATTACGGCTCCGCTATCGCATCGATAAGCAACCTCCCACACTGAGAGTTCCCCGGCATCGTAAAACTTGTCTATTAATAAAGTCCAATAACGGCAATTATTAACATTTTTCTAACTTTCTGAATGTCACCGTATCAAACCATTCCATCAACAGGACACCCTAGTGGTCAATGGTGAAATTGTAATTACAATACCTGTGCCATTTTTATCTTTTCACTTGACATGGTTAGCACCTTTGATTATATTTCTTATAAACCTCTCGGGGATGCCAATTAAGGCGCATTATTAAAATCAATAAATTCTTTTCTATCTCTCCTGAATCGCCCTCTTCTGCGCTGGCCTGGAACGGAAATTAAAGCATCACGTTTGCGTTGCATCATTTGCTTTAAAGTGCATCAACGTTCGATCCAAATCATGCTTTGAAGAAACGCACTTTGTAGTTCCGGCAGGAGGATGCATGAAAAAAACAGCGTTGTTACTAATAACGATTTTTTGCTCAATTGTGTCTGCGCAGTGGATCGTGCAGCAGTCTAATTTCCCCGCAAAAAAGAACGTTTATCGAATCAGCGCCATTAATGAAAATGTAGTATGGGCGTGTGGAATGGATAATACGGGTGGCGGGTTTTCACCCTGTACCTGGTTTTGCCGAACAGTAGATGGTGGTGAAAATTGGCTGTCCGGGCAAATCCCTCTCCCGGATAATTTTTTCCTCTGCAATATCTCCGCCATCGATGAGAGCACGGCCTGGGTTGCAGCCGCATTATGGGGACAGTCTGAGAAAGCAGGGGTCTATAAAACCTCAGATGGTGGAAAAACTTGGACATTGCAAACAAATGGAATTCCAATCCCCAATACAGGGCCCGCCTTTGTCCACTTTTTTGATGCGAACGATGGTTTTGCGCTTTTCGATCCGGAAAATGGTTATAATTCAATATTTACTTCATTAGATGGAGGTGCGACCTGGCAACGCATCCCAGATTCATGCAATGTGCCCTTGCTGACTGGAGAGTACGCATCCATTAACATGTACTGTACGGCTGGAAACACCGTAATCTATGGCGGGTGCTATGGATCAAGCGGTCGAGTCTTCAAAAGCAAGGACCGCGGAAAAACCTGGTCTGTTTCGAGAACAGAATTTATGTCGCCGGCCAGTGTGCATGTCTGGCCAGCTTTTAAGGATTCTCTCAATGGATTGGTTGCAGCGGGGGCAGGTATGGACTTTTATGGAATTGCAAATACGTTCGATGGCGGATGGACATGGAACAGGACTGCAACCGAACCACAAGTCAGCGGTATTTGGGCTGCCTATTTACCCGGAACGCCTGCCGGGTATATGCTCGCGGGTGGAGGTACCTGGGGCAATCTGGTTGGAAAATATCCTGGCACTGCTTTTACTTTAGATCAAGGCGCCAGCTGGACAAAGATCGATGATATTGCGCGAACGACTCCTGCATTTGTATCTCGGGATATTGGTTGGGCTGGTGCTCAAAACAGCACCGTGATCTATAAATGGAGAATTGGCCAGGACGCCACCATCGGCTGCTATCCTGTGACCATCATGAAATTCAATCAAACCCATGCCGGTATGAGCAGCAAACCGCAAAATCTCTCTATCACCAATTATGGCACAAATCCCCTGATAATTTCGGATATGATTCTGTCAACTATAAGTTTCAAGATATGCAATTCCCTTGCTCTACCTACAACCTTAAATTCCTTGGAAACGGTTAATATCAATGTTTGCTTTACCCCGATTACCGGAGAAGTCACAAGCGATTCAATCATTGTCATAAGCAACTCAATTTCGTCACACCGATACCGCATCTTGTTACAAGGCGAAGGAATAGCCATCGAGCGTGTTCAGCCTGGTACTTTTTATGCTGCGGCCGCGAAAAACATTTATTCCGTTGATCCGGTGACAGCCAAAGCTACGCTTGTTTCATCCGTTTTGGTATCGAAACCGGTACAAAGCATCGTGATAAATCCAATATCCCAGGAATTGATCGGCACAAATACCACTACAGGAATGACAGAGCTTTACAGCATCAGTGCTACCACCGGAAAAACTGTTCTTTTGCAAACACTCCCGGTCGGCAATATGCGAGCTTTTACCTTTAAGACGGACACCCTCTATGGCGCAACGGTGAGTGGACAGCTCTACCGTATTAATCTGGCATCCGGTGAAACTGCCCTCATCGGTTCAGATCCACAGTTGAAATACTACGGACTTGCGACTCATCCTACCACTGGTCAACTCTACGCCTCGGCGACTTCTGCTTCAGGTACGAATAAGGACCTCCTCGTGACCATCGATCCTTCAAATGGGTCAACAACCATAATCGGTGCGACTGGCGACAATATACTGATGCCATCAATCTCTTTTTCGCCTTCGGGAACACTTTATGGTTTAAAGTACTCGACCAATAGCCCCATCATCACAATCGATCTTAAAACAGGTGCAGGAACGCCCGTCGGATCTGCCGGAGTTGCGAGTTTGCAGGGCCTGGCGTGGGCGCCCCAAGTCACCGCTGTCGCTCAGCATACATCTGCAAGCACTCATCCGCTCGATTTTGCCCTACTGCAGAACTATCCCAATCCCTTCAACAGCAAAACCAATATCGAGTTTAGCATCGCTCATCCTGGTCAAGTAGAAGTAGAAGTGATAAATCTACTTGGTGAGCAAGTCGCGAGGCTGCATCATGGCTCTGCGCAGACAGGGAAGTACAAAGTAATATGGTCAGGAAATGATGCAAATGGTTGTCAAGCACCGTCGGGCGTCTATATTATCAGACTCTCAGCAAGTGGCTTTTCAGCTTCCAGGAAAATGCTGCTGCTAAGATAAGGAAAATTTTCCGGCAGGTTTTGAAAAAAGCCGGTCATTTCATAGATTAACATGGACGAAGTGACCGTAATACCTTATATAAAACTTACATGAGGATTTCATGAGAGCAAGGTGGGACAATACCCACCTTGCCTACGATTCAATTTGACGATGGATACTCACTCTGGAAAACTAACCCCGTTTTAGCCCCTAGTATTTTCCAGCCCGAACCAATAAACAAAAACTTAAGTGCTTTTTTAGCCTGTTTTTCCGGACCGATCAATTCAGAGATCGCAGGTTCTATCTCCGTCCCGGGCGCTGCCTTCCATGCAACGATCGCCGATTTAATCCCGGTAACTTTTTGCGATGATGGGCGTATTAATTATGGATAAAAAAAGAGTACCATCAAAGGGAAGGAGATTGTATGAAATCAACAGGCGCCACAGTAGCCTTGCTGTTATGTGTTATTTTTATTACGCCACTCTGGAGTCAGCCGGCTGCCCCTCCCTTCAAACCGGCCCTGCTCGTCATCGATATTCAGAACGCCTATCTACCCATGATGGATCAGCAGGATGTCGCAACCGGCATGGAGGCGATCAATGAGCTCATCGGAGTGTTCAGAAAACATGACTATCCCGTCATTCTGGTCTATCACCACGAACTCGGCCAGCCCCTGGCGCCCGGCGACCCGGCCTTTGAATTCCCGGCCTCTGTCAATATCCTGGAGAGCGATCCCCGAGTGATCAAACACCACCCCAGCGCCTTCACCAAAACAAATCTGGATGAGCTGCTCAAGGCAAAAGGCGTAACCTCCTTGTATTTGTCTGGACTTTCCGCGACCGGCTGCGTCCTGGCCACCTATTTTGGCGCGCTCGACCGGGCGTATGAAACGGTCATGGTTAACGAAGCCCTGATCAGCCCGAAAGCCGAATATACCACCATGATCCGCAACATCACCGCTGGCTGGCCTCTTTCCCTGGTCGCGCTGAGCATGGACATTCTCGCCGCCCCAATTGAGTCTCTGGAATCCATGAGCGACGAAAAGTGGCGAACAGAGTTCGGAATCACGGCGCCCGCTGCGCTGAATCAAATGGGCTATGTCATGATGCTGAAACAACGAATGCCTGATGCCATCGTTCTCTTAAAGGCTAACGCCCGCTTGTTCCCGGATGAGGCCAACTGCTTCGACAGCCTCGGTGAAGCGTACGAACGCAACGGCCAGAACGAACTGGCGCTGATCAATTATGAAAAAGCCTTCCTCAAGGCAAAAGATAAAAATGATGCCAACCTGTCCGTGTTTGAAATAAATTTTCAGCGGCTGAAAGAAGCGAAGAAATAGCCCTGATCCGGTATCAACTATCGCCGTAACCCTGATTCCATTCTCCCATGAGGCAGAAGTGTGTGAACGCAGTGCATAAGTTAACAAGAATCCGGGCTAACCTGAGCCATTCATAAACCGACGGGCGCGCAGAGCGTTTTTTTTCGGAAATGCAAATTTCTTCTCAGTATTGATAATGGCTTTAGCGATGCTTTTTTCTTTGCCTGTCTTCGTGTCCTTGGCGGTGATAAATTCATGCTGTCCAGTCCCGGTTTTTAATAAAAAAAAGGATGTGCATCTCCGCGGGCATCCTTTTTTTATGAGTCGATGGCAAGAGAGCTAGTCAAAAAGTGGTCAAGCATATTCCTTGGAAAGATATTTCAAATCTCCCGCGGATTCGATATATTGTAACAGGATCAGCTCTCGTTGCGATCGGGCTGAATCGCACTCCAGCGCACCAACCAGTACAGGGAATTTCCTATGAAGTTGCGAATGGCCCTAATCTTCCTCCTCCTTCTCTATCTGCCGGGTTTGCTGATCAGCCAGACAAGCCGGCCGAACCCCACTGCGACTCGCAGCGACACCCTGCTGGCCGATGAGGAACAAAAAAAGGCGCACGCCAGTTTCAGCACTGGCGATTTTAAAACCGCACAGCTGCATGCGCGGCAAGCCCTGGCCATCCGCCAAAACCTGTTCGGCCCGGATCATCTCAAAGTGGCGGAGAGCCTCGACAGCGTCGGCTGGACTGAAATCTGCTTCGATCAACCCGCCAAAGCGGACAGCTGCTTCCGCAAGGCGCTCGCCATTCGTCTCGCCCAGCCTCAACCCGATAAAATTATGGTGGCAAAATCGTACCATAATCTGGCAGTCCTGTACGGCCGCAAACAGGATTTCGGCGGCGCTCTCGACAATATCCAGCGCGCCCTGGCGCTCGCGATTGAGACCGTCGGCAAAAATCACGCCTTTACCGCCAACCTCTATCTCGGCCTGGGCAACTGCCACGGCATGGTGTCCGATTGGGATAAAGCGCTGCAGTACTATAAAACCGCCTATGATATTCTCACCGCACTTTACGGTGATTGCCACGAAAAGCTGGTCGCTCCCCTGAACAATATCGCTGAAATGTACGGCATGAAAGGAGAATATGAAAAGTCCGTAGAATATCATAATCGCACCCGGACGATGATCGCAACCCTTTATGGTGAGAACATCTATTTCGCCAACTCGTGCCATTACCTTGCCGATGTCTATAAAAAAATGGGGGACCATGCCAACGCCATTCTCTGGTACCAAAAGTCGGCTGCCGTTCACCAAAAACTTAATATACCGCTGCCGTTCATGTATCGCAGCATCAACAATGCCATCGCCGACCTTTATTATGCCAGACAGGAATATCCGCGAAGCCTCGAATTTATCAATAAATCGCTGGAATCTTTCAAACCGGCGCCGCAGCTCAAAGCCGGATGGTCGCCGCGGCAAGCCAGCTGGCCCATCAGTCAAGAATTTCTGCAGGCGATCGAGATCAAGGCCAAAACGCATCACCGGCTCGCTCACACGAATAAAAATGCCGCCATGGAGCTGCAGGCATCCCTGGACATGTTTTCGATCGCCGCCGCGGTGCTCGATTCCATGCGCCGCGATTTGCAAATCGGACGGGAACGCTCCCGGCAAATCCTCAGCGAACGCGCCGATCAGATCCTTCAGCAAGCGACAGGTGTCGCGCTGGAATTAGCAGACCTGATGGATAAAAACCGCAATGAGGAATTGGCCTTTCGCTTCGTGCAGCAAAGCAAGTCCGCGGCGCTGGCTCTGGCGCTGCGTGATTTGCAGACGAGAAAATTATCCGGGATTGATGAAGCCACGCTTGAACGCGAAAGAGAACTCAATGCCCGCCTCGCCCGGGCCATCACCGACCTCGACCTGCAGATGGAACAGGGCGCACAACCGGATGACAGCACCTGTCTGACGCTGCAAGCCAGCTATTATGCCTGCGCTTCCGAGTATCAACAGATGATCAGGGATCTGGAAAAGAAATACCCGCACTATTACCGGCACAAATATGCGCCCAGCGACATCTCCATGGCAGAGTTGGGCAAAAGTCTGGATGAAAAAAGCGCTTTGCTCGAGTACTATATTGCCGACAGCACACTCTACATATTTGCCATCAACGCAGATGGCCACCAGGTGGTCCGCAAAAGCTTCACCCCGGAAATGCGAGAACAGATCCACACCTTCTGCCGGGCCATCAAGGGCGACCGCGAGGTCCTCTTCCTCAACAGCAGCCGATTGCTCTATGAGACGCTGATTGCACCGGTGCATGGTGCGATCGCCGGCAGGGAGAATCTGGTCATTCTCCCCCATGACGTTCTCTACAGCGTCGCCTATGAAGCGCTTCTAGCGGACGGTTCAACAGATGCCTCTTTGCCGCAAATGAACAAGGTCGCGGACGCCGGACGGGTCTATCTGGTGGAGAAGCACAACATCTCCTATCACTACTCTTCGCGCATTTATCAAGGCGCTGTCTCAGATAAAAGACAGCGTGCATCCGTTAATCGCCATGACCTGCTTGCCTATGCGCCGTTCAGCGACAAGCCGGGATTCAAATTAAACGCCGCGGATTTGTTCGCGCAATTTATCGACAGCGAAAATAAATATCCATCCTGGATCACCCGGTCCGGGGATGGCTTTAGCAGATTGCCATCCTCCGCCCATGAGGTCCGTCAAATCGTATCCACGTTTCAAAAACATCAACGCAGCGGCGCCTCCTGTCAGGGGAAACAGGCTTCCAAAGCACGCTTTATGCAGGAATGCAATAGCGCACGCGTCATCCATCTCGCGACGCACAGCTTTGTCAATCCGGAGCAGCCGCAACTTTCCGGCATCGCCTTCCATGGCGCGCAAGCCAGAAATCAGGACGACGTCATTTTATTCGCCGGCGATATCTACGGTCTCAACCTCGACGCCGATCTGGTCGTCCTCAGCAGCTGCGAAAGCGGCGTAGGCCAGATTCTCAAGGGCGAAGGGCTGATGAGTCTGACGCGGTGCTTTCTCCATGCCGGCGCGCGCAACGTCATAGCCTCCCTGTGGAAAGTGCAGGACCAGGCGGCAGCCGAACTCATGATCGATTTCTATGAAAATACGTTTACTGCGAAAAACTACAAAGAGGCGCTGCGGCAGGCAAAATGCAAGTTCATTCAATCGAATCAGAATGCCAGTCCGGCTTTGTGGAGTGGATTTGTGCTCTATGGCGAGTAGAATGGGGCCATGGGTTCGTTCAGGTATGCCCGGTGATGACTCCATTGATGGCGTCCACAGGCTTGCTGTAAAAAAAATGGGGCATGGGTTTATCAGGTATGCCAGGTTATGACTCCATTGATTGCCTCCACCAGCTTGCTGTAAAAAAAAGGGGGCATGGGTTTATCAGGTATACCAGGTTATGACTCCATTGATTGCCTCCACCCGCTTGGTGTAACAATGGGGCCAGGGGTTCATTCAGGTATGCCCGGTGACGACTCCATTGATCGCGTCCACCAGGATGCTGTAACAATGGGGCCATGGGTTCATTCAGTGACGCCTGTTGAATACTCCATTGATGGCGTCCACAAGCTTGTTTTAAAAAGAGAGGGCCCTGGGTTCATTCAGGCAGGCATGGTGATTAATCCGTTGATCGCGTCCCCAGGTTTGCTATACAAAAGGGAGCCCTGGGTTTATCATCAATTCCCAGGGGATGAGGAGTCCCTCAAGGTTTTGCATGGATAAATTTCCCGGTATAGATCCATTCCTCCTGGCTGAGCAATTTCCAGTAATAGAGGCCCGGCGGATAGTCCAGGGTACGGTGCAGCGTGTATTGATCGGTCTGCCAGGAAGCGACCTCGTTTCCTGCATGGTCGATGAGGACAACCTCAAAGGGCGGTTTGGGGCCCTTATCCCAGGCAAATGTGATCGTGCCGGAGACTTTTTGCGACAGGGTGGGCGCAAGTACAGAGACGGTCTGTGAGCGAAGAATGCGGACGCCCAGCTCTTTTTCGAGCACCCGATTGACCGCGAAGGAGCCCTCATCCTCGGGCCGAACGATGAAAATGAGCAGAAAAAGGCCCAGCGTCGCCAGGGCCGCGCCGGCCCAGCCGAGCTTTCTGCGGCCTCCCGGATTATCGATCCAGCCGTGACGCGTCCTTACCTCCCGCCCGTCTTGTGGGTGGAGCACCGTATCCTCGCACTGCTTCAACATGCCTGTGAGTTGTTGCCGCAGTGCACTTCTTTTCTGCAATTTATCGAAAAGCGCTCGATTCTCAAAGTACTGCTGCTCGAATCGTTCCCGTTCGGCTTCCGACATGCTGCCATCAAGATAGCGATCAATCATATAGTCAGTTCTGTTGAACAGTTTTTTAAGGATGAAAAAGTACAATGACGCCTCATTTTTGTGTCGGCTGTACTACCTATACTTAGAGTTTACAGAAGAAATCTAAACATTTTGGATAAGTTTTTTCATCAACGTCAGGGCATAGCTCTTGTAATTGCTGACTCGCTGTTCATCCAATCCCAATTCCGCTGCGATTTCATGTATTTTTAATCCGTCATAAAAGTATCTGATGAGAATAGTCCGGTGCGGCTGCGGCAGGCGGTCGAGCATGTTCGCAAAAGCCTGTATCTCCTCCGCGTTGATGAGGCGGTCGATGGGCTGTGCTTGCGGATTTGGGATGTTTTCCTCGATTAGTTCGCTCTTCAAGGCATGGCTGCGATGATGCCGGCTTTTCAGATAATCCATTATCTTGAATTTGGCCGTGGTGATGACAAAAGCGCCCGCAGAGCCTTTGCGATGATCATATTCCCCGGCGCGAATCCGTCTGAATACATCGATAAAAATATCCTGCGCAATATCCATTACATCCGGATTGCCCATGCCGATTCTCATCTTTATGAAAAAGAAGAGTTCGTGACGGAATCCATCGAAGAATAATTTTTCAGCTTCAGAATCGCCCCTCATGATGGCAGCGATCAGCTCTCTTGCCGCACTGTTATCCATCCTCAATTCCTATCTTGAAACCTTAAATTAAAAATATTTGCATATAATTCAAGATTTATTTTATCAACTCTAAGAATTTTGAGAGATCATTTCCTGCGGGGATGAGGCCAGGGGGAGCCTCTTTTATTATCCTGATCCGGTGTCTTCGATCGGCGCAATCCTGATTCAATTTACCCATGAATTGCGGGCCTGCAATCGCTGCCGGCAAGTTAGCACAGAATCCGGGTATTGTTCATGAACCAGCCAATTCAATGCAAATGGACTGCACGTCTGGAAGAATCTCTGCACGTATCAAACAGGGAAGAAGGTGTGTCCTCGTGGATAGTTTGTTTAGCCGCTCCGTCAGCGCGCCTGCCTTCCGTCCGCAAAACCCGCATAATAACGAAATGCCAACAGGCACACCACCGAGAGAACTCCGCCCCAAAGCCTCTCAGCTCGAACTCTGCGAGCAGATGTATCGGTGCAAGATGATACCTTGATTGCATCCATTCAGATCCCGCTCCAACTTGAAACCCCGATAACACATTAAAACATCCGCCTGCCATAAATTGCATCGGTATCATCATCCCTCTTCTCAAACTGGAATAGCTGGGAGATTCGAGTCGGTTATTATCACTAATTAAACGGCTGTAACCATCCCGGCTCCGGAGGTGATCCAGAACTGCTGGCGCCGCCATTTTTATCAAGATGAAAAGAACAAGTGCAGGAGTTATGTATGAAAAAAAGTCGGCTTTTTTACCTTTTGCTTGTTATGGCCGTGCCCTTGCACGGCCAGGTTTTTACCGCGCCGCCGATCAGCGTTGCCATCAACAAAGTGAGTTCTTACTATCCGCAGACAGCCTATAATCCTCATGCCAATGAATATCTGGTGGTGTGGGAGGATTTTCGCAATGTTGATTCTGATATATATGGCCAGTTTATAACCGCCGACGGTTTGCCCCGCGGGGATAATTTCCCGATCCTCCGGGCCGAAAACTATCAATGGGCACCCCATGTCGATTTCGATCCGGTCAATCAGCGCTTTCTGGTGGTGTTCAATGATTATCGCAATACGGCTGCGAACAGCGATATTCGCGGCGTTTTTGTCAACGCCGATGGCTCATTTTTTGATGCGCCCGGGGCGCTGAGTGATCACTCCTTTCCGATCTGCACCCATTCGGCCAGTGTCGGGGATGCGGCTGTGGCCTTTAACACCGGCCTGAACCGTTTCCTGGTGGTGTGGGGCAATGACCGGCGCGATGACCCGCTCCATTACAACCTGAATGGGGGTGACGTGTACGGTCAGTTGATCAATGCCGATGGCACGCTGGCGGCGCCGGCTGATCCGGCGGTCAATCTCAAGATCGCTGCCAATCCGGCCTACTGGGAGCACGCCGTCGACGTCGCAGAGAGTGGCATTCGCGAATTTCTCGTAGTCTTTAATACGGGCGACGGTTATATCAAGGCACAGCGGGTCCGTGCTGATGGCGTGTTGCTGCGTCGCACCGGCCAGGTTCTTGCCGGCGGCGCCGAAGACCCCCTTCAGGTCTCTGAAAAATTTACAGCAGACCCGTGGACATTTGTTCCCAACGTCCAGGCCAACAGAGGCGGCGGTCTCTACCGCCCCGCCTGGGAAGAGTGTCTGGTGGTTTGGAGAGGACGTAAAACGCCCGATGGTACCAGCGATGATATCTGGGGGCAGCGCATCCACTTTCTCCGTACAGGAAGCGACTTTCGGCTGCGGCCGGTCAATCTGAGCGGCGATTCCACTGGCGTACGCTCCAATTTCCCCATCAGCCTGGCACCTGGAGATGCCAGCACACCCGAAGTAGCCTTTTCTTTCACCGGCAATGAATTCATGGTGATGTGGGCCGATCCACGCTACAGCTCTGCGCTCAAAACCGATCTCTATGGCCAACGGCTGCGCGTCGATCTGAGCAGTCGGCAAATGTCCTTCATCGCCCACAACGGTGTGAGCACCGTGACCGAGTTTGAAAACATCAACTACTTCTCCTCTACCGATAAATACGAGGGCAGCGGCATCGGTCTGGCCTGGGATTCCGTCAATAATCGATTTTTTTCGGTCTTTGAATATTATGATCCGGCGAACGGGCGCTTTGAAGATATCATGGGATTCTTCGTCAACGGTTCACTGGCGGTCACTGATGTAGCCGAACGGCCGACTGCACCGTCCGGGTATGCGTTGAGCGGCAATTATCCCAATCCCTTCAACCAGTCGACCCGCATCGATCTGGAGCTGCCAGCGACCACGGAGGTAAGCGCCGGGATCTATGATGTGCGCGGGCGCCTCATCCAGACGCTTTTCAGCGGATTCAAGAGCGCGGGCCGCCACACGCTGAGTTGGGATGGCCGCGACGCCGACGGGAATGACATGCCGACCGGGGTTTATTATGCAGAGGTGAGCACCAGCGACCGGCAGCAGGTGATCAAGCTGGCACTGGTCCGCTAACAACTATTAAACGCTGCCGCGAACACTGCGACGGCGTCCCTCCGCTTCCTCTCCTGACATTGCAGGACAGATCGAGCGCTGCCACGCCACGGCGGCGCTCGATCTGTCCAATCACCACAAGATGTCAGCGCTAATTTGCCATGCGGTTACAAATGACTTGCTCACGAATCCGTAAAAAGCTATATTCACACAATACCGGGATTTTGTCTCTATAGAAAGCTACCGGCTGCGAGCAGAAATGTCTATCGCCCAACCGCCAGTTGGTAAGGATGCCCCCTGGTTCGGAACGTTCTGATCAAAAAGGCGGAATGCATCAAGCTGAACCAAGTGCAGCAATTGTCGAGTTTAATGCCCACGCTTTGCAGCCGCGCGAGTACAATAATAAATTAGCTATGTGAAATAGACCGGACACTGAAATCTTTAGCCAATGATGAGGAGTTTTTATGAATGATCGCTCGGGATATCTGCTCGTCTTACTCCTGTGCAGTTGTGCCCTTTGGGCACAGGAAAAACCCCGCGGTCATCTTCATGGACTTATTGTCGCGGATTATTTTTATAAAGCGGGTGGAGACCAGCTTGCCTATGGCGATGTCAATACACAATACAGCAGCAACATTCCCCACGATTTTCAGGCATTTGAACTTCGCCGGCTGCATTTTTTCTATGATCATACGATATCCGAGACATTTTTCACCCGCTTTCAGTTGGAGGGTAATAATAAAACGTTGGAGCCGGGAGGCAGATTCAGTTTGTATGTAAAGACGGCCTATGCGGAGTGGCGGAATATTTTTAAAGGCTCGCAGCTTCTTGCCGGATTGGTGCCAACACCCACCTGGTCATCCGTGGAGGGTATCTGGGGCTATCGATCGATTGAAAAATCCATCGCTGATGCGCGTAATCTCGGCAGCGGAAGTGATCTGGGGGTCCTTTTGCGAGGCACTCTTCCTTCAGCTACGCCTATCGGGTATGCTGTCATGATCGGCAACGGCAATGCACAAAGACCGGAGAATGACCGGTATAAGAAATTCTACACCATGATAAACATCAAACCGGCCGATCATTTTCATCTTGAAGCGACCGCTGATTACAAACCGGCAGCTAATGATCTCGATGCCGTCACAATCAAAACAATGGCAGCGTACATGACGAGTGTCACGACAGCTGGCTTTGAGGTGGTTCAGCAGCGAATCAAATCGGGCGGATCCGGCACTGCTGCTTTCGGGACCTCATTTTTTATCTGGCATCAGCTCACAGACAAACATAAAATCTTTGGCCGGCTGGATTACTATGATCCGAACCGTTACGCTGCAAACCAGGGTTTTTACGAACTATTTATATCGATTGGGTTGGACTATGCTCCAGTGAAAGAGATTCATGTCCAGCCCAATCTTTGGGTGATGTATTTCAGAGACAAAAGCAGCCTAAATATTCATAAAGCAGCAGATGTGTTTCCACGGATCACATTCAATTATTTGTTCAATTAGCTCACTGCACGCCGGGGTGCAGCTAAAAGATGCTTACTGCATCACACGAGGGGAAAGTGGAAAAAATCATAAAAATGTCATTCTTGTAAGGAACTTGTACCGTTCGCGGTACAATCTGCCTTATTCGCAGTCCCCACCGCTGGACCTGAAGGATGTGGAGAAAGCAGGAGGTGCAGATACCTTCCCATGCTGATCAGGACGAGCCTTGCTCTGTAGGTCGACGAGGCTCACCGACCTACAAACACATGCTCTGGTGCCACTGCAAGGCGACCAGACTGGTCGCCCTGCATTTCTTTCCCTTGACTATATCTGAGAAAATAGTTAAATATTCTAAAACCAATTCCATCTCTAAAAGGCATTTTATGATAATTAGAACACTCTGCTGCCTGCTCATGTTGTGTCTGCCGCTCTCCGCCGCGACGCCCTCAAAAGCCCTGAAAAATCTGGACGCCGCTGTTCAGCGCACCATGCAAACCTTCAATGTTCCCGGCATCGCGCTGGCCATCGTCCAGGACGGCCAGGTGCTGCTCGCCAAAGGCTATGGCGTGCGCAAACTCGGCGATTCCACTCCCGTCGACAGTCAGACTTTATTCGCCATCGCCTCCAACACCAAAGCCTTCACCGCCACCGCCCTGGGCATGCTGGTGGAAGAGGGCAAAGTGCAATGGGACGCGCCGGTGATCCGCTATCTGCCCGCGTTCCGGCTCGCCGATCCTTATGTGACCGCCGAGATCACCATCCGCGATCTGCTGGTGCATCGCAGCGGTCTGGGACTGGGCGCCGGTGACCTGCTGTGGTGGCCCCCCACGGACTATACGCGCGACCAAATCGTACGGCGGCTGCAATTCATTCCCCTGGCCAAGAGCTTTCGCACCACCTATGCCTATGACAACGTCCTCTACACCGTGGCCGGACAGGTCATTGAAGCGGTCAGTGGCCAGTCGTGGGAGGACTTTATCCGCAGCCGCATCCTCACACCGGGCGGGATGACGCACAGCCTGGTGCGGCGCTCTGATATCCTCTCCGCCGAAAACGTCGCCACGCCTCATGCCGAAGTGGACGGCGTACTCCGGATCGTCAAACCCTTTGTCAACGACAATGTCGGCGCCGCCGGCGCCATCATTTCGTGCGCCGAAGACATGGCTCAATGGATGATCGTGCAGCTCGATTCGGGCAAGCTGGCCGGCGGCGAGCCGCTGTTCAAACCAACTACAACGCGGCAATTGTGGGGCTATATCACTCCTCTTCCATTAACCGTTCCGCCGCCCGAGCTGGCGCCCCTTAAAGCCAACTTTGCGGGATATGCCCTGGGCTTCGAGTTGCGCGATTATCGTGGTTTCAAGATGGTATCGCACACCGGCGGACTGCCCGGTTATGTATCACGGCTGGCGATGATTCCGGAAAAACGTCTTGGCGTGGTAGTGCTCACCAACCAGGAGTCCGGGTATGCATTCAATGCCCTGGTCTATGATGTACTCGATCGCTTTCTCGCCGCGCCTACCTTTGATTGGGTATCGGCTTTTGCCCGGCGCAAGGCCAAAAGCGATTCCGCCCAAACGGTCGAGGAGCAAAAGGCCACTGCTTCGAGAAACACGGCGAGCAAACCCTCCCTGGATTTGCCGGCCTATGCCGGCACCTATGCCGACGCCTGGTATGGCGATATTACGATCACGTGGGAAGCGGAGAAACTGGTCATGCGCTTCACCCATACGCCCAGTCTGGTGGCGGACCTGGAGCACTGGCACTACGATACCTTTGTGGCGCGCTGGCGAGATCGCGAACTGCGCGCCGATGCCTTTGTAACGTTCACACTGACGCCGGAAGGCACTATCGACAGCGCAAAAATGAAAGCTGTGTCCAGCGCCACGGATTTCAGCTTCGATTTTCAGGATCTTTTACTCAAACCGGCGAAATAATCGTCGCGTTCCATCAGCTGCAAACTGCAAATTCTCTGATGCCGTTTGTATTGCTTTGCAAGCGCCACATGCGCTGCATCCGACAGCCTGGGGCAGTGCTCGTGGCGTACGCACGGCTCCAGGCTGCGGCATCCACAACGGCCTGGCAGAATTTTTTTAAAAAACCAATCGGCTAGGATGCAGCAACACTGAAGGCTGATGCCAGGCCGGATCCTCAGGCAGGAGCACCAGACTGACCGGCCTGCATTTGTTTCCCTTGATTATGGCGCACAATATAGTTATATATGCATGATTATTTTCCGGAACCTGGCAAGACGCATCAACCTGCGACAAAATTTGATTTTTTCCAGAACGCAATAAAATATATCAGGAGCCTGAAAAAATGTTCAATAATATGAAAACTGCGGCCGCCAAAATGTTCGTCAACCAGTACCTCGATGGCATCGGCACGGTACAGGAGCTGGAATTTGACAAATCCGCCAAAACCATCAGCGCCACGGTGAATCTCCAGGGCGAAACGCAGCCGGTCCGTATTGAGGTTCTCGGCTACATCCTCGGTGTGGATTATATTGCGATCACCCGCATAAGCTGCGACAAGCCCTGGGTTGAAGCAGCCCTCAACCGCTTCCTCGCCAACCGCGAGATCAAAATCCCGGATAAAGCGCGCAGCGCCCTGGAAATGGTACTTTGATAATCTGGTCCGACCCCATGCCCGATTTTCTCAAAGCCAAACGCGTCCTCACCAAAGAGCACGCCAACCTCACCCTGCTCATCGGCAACGGCATCAACCTCGCCCAGGGCGGGGGTGGCGGCATCAGCTGGCAAGAGCTGATCCAGCAGCTCATCAAAGCGGCCTTCCAGACCAAGTCCAAAGCATACCAACGCCTCACTCATCTCCTTCCCGGGGTCGACGGCCGCAAACCCGCCAGCTACCCGGAGATATTCGACATCATCGCCGCAGCCATGGGCAACTCCGCCACGCCGGGTTTTAATTTGCAGAAACACATCGCCGAACTCCTCAAAAACATGAAGCCCGGTCCCCCGCATCAGGCCCTCATGGGCTGGGCGCAACACAATCAAGTGCCAGTGCTGACGACCAATTACGACCACTGTTTACAGGATGCGCTCCCCCAGAGGAGCATGAAACGCCGCCGCTTCGGCCGGGGTAACGCGCTGAGCGATTATTATCCCTGGGACCGTTACTATGCGCCAGCCGCCATCCAGGATCCCCTGAGCGATTTCGCGCTGTGGCACCTGCACGGCGACCGCGATTATTGGCGCAGTCTGCGCGTTGGACTCGATCAATACATGGGCACCGTGCAGCGTCTGCGCGACATGACCCAGCAGATCGCCAAACATATCTACAACAGAGCCGCACACCAACCGTTGTCGTTTGAGAAAGCGCGCTGGCTCCCGGCGTTCATGAGCCGCAAACTCTGGATCCAGGGACTGGGCCTGGGCATCGACGAAGTCTCCATTCGCTGGCTGTTGATTCAGAGATACCGCTTCTGGCGCGCCTTACATGATAAGGACGAAAACGCCAGCGGCTGGTACGTCCACGGTCCCACGGAAAAAATTGGCAATCTGGATGATCAGCGCCGGATCTTTTTCGAAAACGTCGGACTGCAGGTGCTGGAAATCAGCAAAGCAGAAGAGGTTTACTGCGGACTGTTCGGATAAGGGGTATGCCGCAATAATTCACATCTTTGCCTGAAGTATTACCGTAATTTTCATTTTAAGGTTAAATTTGCGGTATTATTTTTCGCCAAAAATATCTGACTCGTACTATTCACCGCCAAGAATGCCGAGGGGCGCAGAGTGAAAAATAAAATAATGGTACATTGACCTGGCTTTCTGATGTAATGACTTGAAAAATCAGTCCGAGAATCTTCTTGTGACATTAAACGATACAACTCGGCGACCTTTGCGCACCCGGCGGTTTATCAATTGAACAGGCTGATTAATATTTCATCAAAATAAATTGCTCTGGCGCTCACTCTTCTCTTGATATCAAATCCAACTATTTGTAATTTATGGCAAGAAAGTTTATCTATGAAGGACTCATCATGAAATATACTCTGTGGCTCGTTCTGATTTTGTTAAAAGGTCCCTGTCTGGCTCAGGCCGCCGTCGAAATACCGGCGGATGACCCCAACATCCAGTATTTCGGCCGCTGGGATTTCAGCGATCCTCTGGCGCCCTCCCACTCCTGGCCCGGCGTCTGCATCTATGCCGAATTCCAGGGCACCAGCATCGGCGTCAAATTGAACGACAATTTCTGTTATTATAACATCTTCATCGACGGCGTCCTGCTGCCGGTTTTCCATCCGGCCAACAACGGCCTCGCTTCCTATACCCTGGCCAGCGGCTTGAGCGACGGCGTGCATACCATCCTCTTCCACAAACGCAACGAGACCAGCTGGGCTAAATTCTCCTTTCACGGCTTCATCCTCGATGACGGCAAGACGCTGCTGCCGCCACCGGCCAAACCCGGGCGTAAAATCGAATTCGTCGGCGACTCCTTCACCAGCGCCTCGGGCAACGAATATGACAAACCCGACAAACCGGCCAACGATGCACCGCTCACCAATATCTACGAGGGTTTTGGCCCCATCACCGCACGCCACTTCAACGCCCAGTACATGATGACCAGCCGCTCCGGATTCGGCATGGTCATGGACTGGCAGGGCTCCACGGTAAATAACATCCCCGACTGCTTCGATCAAACCCACACCTGCACGGCCACACCGCCCTGGGATTTCGAACAGTGGATCCCAAACCTGGTGGTCATCGGCCTGGGCCTGAACGATTATTCCGGATTCGGCGGCTGGAACGGTCCGGTCAGTGATTTCAATCGAACCCTTTATAAAACGCGCTATCATCAATTCATCGCCACGCTGCGCGATGTCTACCCCGGCGTCAAAATCCTCGCCGTGGCGCCGCATGTGGCATGGCTGCAGGGGGTGATCTCGGAAATCGTCACGGAGGAAAATGCGGGCGGCAACAACGATGTGTATTATACCTATTATCACGAATATCCAGGCGGATATGTCTACGAGGGGCACCCCAGCGTCGCCACCCATCGCAAAATCGCCGACGAACTCATCGCCGCCATCGAAAAAATCGACGCCTGGACGCCCTATGACGACCAGCAGCCGCCGGTTTTCACCAAGACACCGGCGTCGCCTTTCACCGCCTACACCACCGCGGTGCCGCTGCAATTCCAGACCGATTCTTACGCCACCGTGCGATACAGCGACCAGGACAAACCCTGGGAGCAGATGGAACATACGTTTCAAACCACTGGGC
Organism: Candidatus Zhuqueibacterota bacterium; assembly: GCA_963169875.1. Lineage (GTDB taxonomy): Bacteria > Zhuqueibacterota > Zhuqueibacteria > Residuimicrobiales > Residuimicrobiaceae > UBA2214. Next base: position 16,111 of record CAUJEL010000207.1, on the reverse strand, counting down.
AGCGCACCCACATCGACACCCTGCATGGCGATCACGGCAAAACGCGCACTGTTTATTTCCGCGCCGCCGATGTCAGAGGCAACCGGATGCAGGAATCAGCCGTGGTCACCTTCACCATCGACACCACCAGGGTGCTGCGGAAATGGCGCGACCAGGGGTTTGATGATGCAAACTGGAAGAGCGGACCCACCTCCATCGGCTACGGCACCACCTCCAGTCTGAAAACCGTGTGCGATCCGGTTATCACGGCTTATTTCCGCCGCCCTTTTCAGGTGGCGGATGTCAGCCTCCTCACCGGATTGGGGTTTCTCGTCAAGGGCCGCGACGCCGCCATTGTCTACCTTAATGGCCGGGAAATTGAACGCATCAATTTCCCGGCAAACGACGAGATTACCTATGTAACGACACCGGTCAAAACCATGATGATGAATAAAATGGTGGTGATTAATGCGGCTAATGGCTTGGGATATGTGCGCAATGGGGAAAATCTCCTTGCGGTGGAGATGCACGCCTGGGATGCCGCGACCTCCGGCCTCTTCTTTGACGCGCAATTGATCGACAATAAAAATACCATCTATTTCAAATTGGGATCGGAGTGGAAGTACGATGATGGCGGCGCGGAACCGGCGGCGCAGATCCAGGACAAAACCACCGGAGTCGCCATGGCGCCGGACGTCCAATTGCCGCAGACGCCGCGATTAGAACAGAATTATCCCAATCCCTTCAATGCCAGCACCCGCGTGATTTTTTCACTCCCCGCCTCAGCGCACGTCAGCCTGCGGGTCTATTCTCTTCTGGGCAAGGAAGTGACCCGGCTCATCGAAGAACGCCTGCCAGCCGGAGAACACAACATTACCTGGGATGCGCGTGGATTGGGGAGCGGCATCTACTATCTGATCCTGAACGCCGGCCCATACCGGTTGGCAGAAAAAACACTGCTGCTGAAGTAATTCCGCTCCCGGTCTGCTTCATTACCCCTTGTTGCTACAATCGTTAAATTTCACATTGTCAAGGCTGAAATAATACCGGTCTGGTTCCACTTTATTACCTGCTCTTCTCCAGCGACCGTGGTTTTCTGAGAACCACAGAGAGAATGATTCCCACCTCTGTGCAACGCCATAGGCCACCAGAATATGATGAGTATACCGCTTTGTGGCTATTGATTTGCAGTATACGAATTAATAGGTACGGATACAATTGAAAAATAGCCGCAAAAAATTATAAAATCGACTTGACTTTTTTCTGCAAATAAACTATCTTCCTGTGAAAGTTTACTTTCATATTTCAGGGCTTTTGAAAATTATCTTGCAGGCACGGCGACCGCCATGAAAAAAATTGAGGAACAAATTTATGCCCTGCTGCCGCAATTGACGGGGCATCAAAAAAAAGTGGCCCGTTTTTTTCTCGACCACCTCGATATGGTCGCCCTGCTGCCAATTCAGGAAGTCGCCCATAAAACCGGCGCCAGCGAAGCCACCATTGTGCGCTTCGCCCAGCACCTCGGATTTCGCGGATACAAAGAATTAAAAACGACCCTGTCATCCTTTCTTAAAGATCAGATCTCCCCGACAGCCCGCTTCCACATCGCAGTGGCGGAAAAAGGCAGATCTCCCGATGTCCTCAAACTGGCATCGCAAAATGTGATCCTCAATATTCAGGATACCATCAAATCGGTCGACCCGACGGTCTTCACCCAGGCGGTCGATGGCATCATCAAAGCCCAGCGCATCTATTGCCTGGGACTGGAAATTTCTTCCCACCTCGCCCAGCTTATGACCTTTCTGCTGCGCCAGTACAGCTACGATGCCCAGTATATCTCCATGGATTATTTTCGCTATCACGAACAGATCGCCTACATGGGGCCCAAAGACCTCATCATCGCGTTCAGCTTTTCACCCTACTCGCGCGAGACCGTCGAGGCTCTGACGGTAGCCAAAAAACACAAAATAAACAGCATCGTTTTCACGGATAAAAAAAGCGCGCCGGCGCGTCTCTCCGCAACCTATTGTTTCCAGATAAAAACTGATAACATCATGTTCAGCAATTCCCTGGGCGCTGTGGTGACCGTGATCAACGCCATGATCACGGAACTCAATTTCAAAGACAAGGACCGAACCCTGCACGCCCTGGAAATCATCGAAGACAGCATCAAAAACGATGCCTACTTCATCAACCCGGCTCGTTAATTTCCATGTACAGCTTCATCTCAGGTGAATGATTATGAATGACAAAGAATTGATAGATCTCTTTTTGCAGCTGGTCAAGATCGATGCCGTCTCCCGCCAGGAGCGGCCCGTCGCGGATTTTCTCAAACAGCGGCTCGAACAGCTCGGACTCGATGTGGTTGAAGATCAATCGGGCGCAAAAATCAACGGCAATTGCGGCAACCTCATCATCCGTCTGCCCGGTTCAAATAACGATCAAGAGCCCCTGCTCCTGCTGGCGCACATGGATACCGTGCATTCGACCGCCAACCTCAAGCCCGTCATCGATGGCGATACGCTGCGCTCCGATGGCACCACCATCCTCGGCGTCGATAACCGCGCCGGCGTGACCTTGATCCTCTATGTGATCCAGGAACTGATCCGGAAACAGAAAAAGCATAAAAGCCTGGAGATCATCTTCACCGTAGCCGAAGAATTGGGCATGCTCGGCGCCATGGCGCTCGACTTTGACCACATCAGGGCGAAGCAGGGCTTTGTCTTTGACTGCACCGCCGTGCCCGGCGGCTACGTGGCCTCTACCCCAACCGCCTATGATTTCAAAATCCATTTCAGCGGCCGTCCCGCCCACTCCGCCGTCGCCCCGGAAAAAGGCATCAACGCCCTCTCCATGGCAGCGCAGGTCATGAATGGGTTTCCGGTCGGCCGCGTCAACGAGCACTCCGTCGCCAACTTTGGCACCATCCACGGTGGCTCCGCCGACAATGTGGTCCCGGATAAAATCGATCTGACCGGAGAGATACGCTCTTTCCTCGATGCGGAAATAGACCGCATGCAGGAACAACTCCGCAGCCTTTGCCAGCGCGCCGCTCAGAAATGGGGCGGCCAATGCGAACCTGTTTTTTTGCACAGTTTTCAGGGATTCCAGTTTCATGCCCAGATGCCGCTGGTGCAGCGGCTGCATCGCGCCTTCGCCCGCATCGGCGTCCAACCCAATCCGATGGTATACTACGGCGGCAGCGATGCCAACGTCTTCAACCAGCACGGCGTGCAGATCATCAACACCGGCATCGGCGCTTACAATCCGCACGCCAATGAAGAACACATCCATATTTCCGACCTGATGAAAAGCTATGAACTGGTCATGCATCTGATCGAAGCGGAGTAATCGTTTATGAAAAGACATCTCCCCCTGTTAATCCTGCTGCCCGCGCTCCTGTTTGCGGGGGCGCCGCACAAAGGCCACCTGCTCATCATCGGCGGCGGCGACAAGCCCATGGACGCCATGCAGGAATTTGTCACTCTCTGCAACGGCGGACCCATTCTTATTATCACCTCCGCCAGCGAGGACCCGATTGAATACGGCACCATCTTGACGGGCCAACTGCGACAGTGCGGTGCCGGGAAAATCACCATGCGCCATATCGTCACCCCGGAGGTGGCCAACTCGGACAGCATCGTCGCTTTAATCGATGCAGCGAGCGGCGTCTTTTTCACCGGCGGCGACCAGGATCGGCTGATGAACCGCGTCGGTCATACCCGCGTGGAAAAAGCCCTGAACCGGCTCTATTATGAACGCGGCGGCATCATCGGCGGCACCAGCGCCGGCGCCGCGGTCATGAGCGAAGTGATGATCACCGGCAATGAACTGGTGAACAAGGATTCCACCAAAATCTTTTATAACATCCAGAAGAAAAATGTCGAGACCAAGCGCGGCTTTGGGTTCGTCAAAAACGCAATCATTGACCAGCATTTCCTCATGCGCAAGCGCCACAACCGACTCATCAGCATCGTGCTCGAGCATCCCGAACTGCCGGGCATCGGCATCGATGAAGAAGCCGCCATCCTGGTCTATCCCGACGGCCGGTTTCGCGTCTACGGACAGGACGCGGTGATCATTTACGATGCGCGCAAGGCCAAAAACATCCGCAGCAATGAGAATGGTTTTCTCGGCGCTGTAAATATCAAAGTCGATTTGTTACTGCCGGGCGATGTCTACCGGATAAAATAGCGAGCGTGTCATGGCCAGTCAAAGCAAATTTTCATTCAACACCCTGTTTATGATCTTCGCCATGGTCGCTGCCGTGGCCGTCCTGACCTGGATCATCCCCGGGGGGGAATATCAGCGCCACGAAGTGGATGGCAAGACGCTGGTGATCGCCAATTCCTTCACCCGGGTGGACAGCCAGCCGCAGGGCCTGATGGCTCTGCTCACCGCGCCCCTCAAGGGCTTCATGGAGGCAGCCAAGATCATCGCCTTTTGTTTCATCATCGGCGGCATCTTCACCATCATTCAGAACACCGGTGCCATCACCGCGGGCGTGAACTGGATGGCGTGGTTTTTCAGCCACAAGCCGCAGATGCAGAAATTTTTCATCCCCGCAACCATGATCCTCTTTTCCGTGGCGGGCACGACCTTTGGCATGTGCGAAGAGACCATGCTCTTTGTGCCGCTCTTCATGATGCTGGCGATCTCGCTCGGCTACGACTCCCTGGTGGGCACGGCTATACCCTTTCTCGGCGCCGCGGCCGGGTTCGCCGGCGCGGTCATCAATCCCTTCACCCTGGGCATTGCCCAGGAGATCGCACAGCTGCCGCCGTTGTCTGGATGGCCCTACCGGCTCTTCGTCTGGTTTCTGAGCACCTTCTTCATGACCTGGTTTGTCATGCGCTATGCCAAAAAGGTCAAGGCCAATCCCAAAATCAGCCTGGTCTATGAAATCGATCGCAAACGGGGCCTCGAGCTTGACAAGAACCATGCGACGCAAGCGCGCATGGAACGCCGTCACATCTCAGTGCTTCTGGCTTTCCTGTTGGCTCTGGTCTGGCTGGTCGTCGGTGTCATCCGCTATGGCTGGGGTATCACCGAAATGAGCGGGCTCTTTCTGGGACTGGGTCTGGCGGCGGGCATCGTCGGCCGGCTCTCCGTGAACGAGATCACCGAGGGCTTCAAAGCCGGCGCCAAAGACATGATGGGCGTTGCCCTGATCATCGCCTGCGCGCGCGCCATTCTCGTCATCGCCAACGACGGCAAAATCCTCGATGTCCTGCTCTTTCATCTGGGCGGACTGATTTCACATCTGCCGGCCGTCGTTGCGGCGCAGACCATGTTCGTCACCCAGGGCATCATCAATTTCTTCGTCCACAGCGGGTCGGGACAAGCAGCGCTGACCATGCCGATCATGTCGCCGCTGGCGGACGTCATCGGCATCACCCGGCAGACGGCGGTCCTCGCCTTTGTTTTTGGCGAAGGATGGATCAATCCGGTCCTGCCCACCTCCGGCGTCACCATGGGGGTATTGGGACTGGCGGGCATCCCCTGGGAAAAATGGGCCCGATGGATGCTGCCCATACAAATATTCTTTTTCATACTGGCGCTGCTTTTGTTGATACCGCCGGTTATCTTTCATTGGCAATGACCTGATGGGCGACGCCCACTCTGCAGCTTACAGCCATTTCAGCTTGGCTAAAATCCGGTGGGCTGACGCCCATTCTACTAACACCGGGAGGGTTCATGCCCACCGGGCACCAAATCAAGACTTTTTTAATCAACAAATGTAACCTGTCTCTTGTCTGGTTGGGATAAGCTGGTGAGGTGGGGAAAATGCTTGATCAAACCAGGCCGCAAATTTTTGGCTGTATAAACCCAAACCCCTAAATGGAGGAGGTTTCCATGTCATCCAAATTGTTACGTCTGTTGCTGTGCATGGCTGTTGTTGTCGGATTGACAGCCGTGACCACCCACGCCACCGTCAACCTTGAAAGTGGCAAGATCGGCATCCGCATCACCAACGGCGGCAGCATTCGCGTGGTCGTGCCCAGCAATGCGGGCACGCGCCAGCTCGAACGCGTCAATATCATCGCCGCGCTGTCCGAACAGGCCGTCAGCGATTATAACGAAGATCACGACGCGGGCGATGTGGCTTCGTTTCAGGTCAGCACTCCGTTGAAAGCGAATGTGGAAGGGTACGTCAAGTATGACAGCGACTACTCGGGTCAGCCCCCCAATGTCAAGTATAATCTCAGGACGTTCATGTGGACGGATCAGCCCTATGTGATCGCCCGCTACACGGTCATCAATTATTCCAATCTCGAACAAACGTTCTATCTCGGCGCTGTGGTCGTGCCGCGCATCAACGGCAATTACGGCGGCGAAACCAACAAGTATGACGCAGCCAATCAACTGGCCTACAGCTACCGTGAAGGCGAAGCCGGTTATGCCGGCATTGCGCTGCTCTCGCATAGCGCCTACTCCTTCAAAGCCCTGGATTGGAACACCTACTCTCCGGATCCCAGTGCCGATGCCGCAACCGATCAGACCCGGTATCACCAGACCGCGGACCCCGGTTTCGACGACACCATGGTCGCTGGCGGCGACGGCTCTTTGTGCAGCCTCAACGCCGGCGGTTTTGTCATCCCGCCCTATGACTCTGTGATTGTGAGTTATGCAATTGTCTACGGCACATCCTTCGACGAAATGGCAGCTGCGGCGGCGGCCGCGCAAACCCAGTATAACGATAACATCGCGGATGTGGTGACGACCTATCTGGAAGGCGGAAAAATCGGCATACGCCAGAGCAATGCGGGCAGCATTCGCCTCTATGCCCCCAACACCGATGGTGTGCGTTATCTCGAGCGCGTCAACATCATCGCCGCGCTGTCCGAAACAGCGGTTTGTGATTATAACGAGAATCACAATCCACTGGACGGCACGGTGCAACTGGCGTTCCCAACCAAAGCCGATGTGGAGGGCTTTGTTCATTTCGACAGCCGCTATTACGATTCAGAAGATCCCGCCTCGGCCCCGCTGCCGCCCCACATGTCCTTCGATCTTCATACTTACTTGTGGAACGATCAGCCGTACGTCATCGCCGAGTTTACCGTTTACAACGACTCCTCGGAGGCCGGGACGTTCCATCTCGGCGCGGTGGTGGTGCCGCGCATCAACGACAATTACGGCGGGGAGACCAATAAATACGACGCCGCCTCACAAACCGCCTATTGCTATCGCGAAGGCGAAGCGGGCTATGCAGGTGTGCGCCTGCTCTCCCACCCGGCCTACTCGTTCAAGACCCTTGATTGGGGCGTCTATTCACCGGAGGATCCCAATGCCGACGCCTCCACCGATTCGATCCGCTATCACCAGACCGCCGACGCCGGCTTTGACGCCGACATGGTGGCTGGCGGCGATGGTTCCATCTACAGCCTGAACGCCGGCAGCTTTGTCATTCCCGCGCATGGTTCCCATACAATCACCCTGGGTGTCGTCTACGGCGAATCCCTTGGCGACATGATGGCGGCCAGCACAGCTATGGCAGCTCAGTATAACGCCATCTTTACCTCGGTTGAAACCAGACCCGACGAACAGCTCCCGGTGCGCCACGATTTGAGCCAGAACTGGCCCAATCCGTTCAATCCGTCCACAGCCATTCAGTTCTCACTCCAGGAAAAGAGCGACGTTCATTTGGCTGTGTACAATCTCGCCGGCCAGCTGGTGCAAACCATCGCGTCCGGCGTCCTTCCGGCTGGCATACACAGGGTGCAATGGAACGGCCGCGATGCTGCTGGAAACCAGGCAGCCGCAGGCGTTTATCTCTACCGGCTCACCACCGGTCAAAACAGCTTCACCAGAAAGATGACGCTGGTGCGTTGATTCACAGTTCAGTGACCGAACAGATACTTCAGCGGGCAGGGCAACGGGCGTTTGCCCTGCCTGCCCATTCCTCAGAATTGAAGAGGTTGCCACGATGAAAAAAATAATGGTTTGCCTTTTGGTGCTTGCTCCTGTTCTTCTCTTCGCCGGCGTGACCGGCAAAGTGGCGGGCACAATCACGGATGCGCAAAACGGAGAACCGCTCCCCGGCGCCAATGTTCAAATCGCCGGCACCGCCCTGGGGGCGGTCTCGGATATCAACGGCGCATACGCGATCCTGAACGTCCCGCCCGGAACCGTCTCGGTCAAGGTGAGCTTCGTCGGCTACGAAAGCCAGCTCTTCACCAACGTCCGCATCATGGTCGATTTAACCACGCAGATATCCACCAAGCTCACACCTTCAGCGGTGCAGATGAAGGAAGTGGTGATCGTGGCTGACCGCCCCCTGATCCAAAAGGACATTACCAGTTCCGGGGCGACCATGCGCAGGGATGAAATCGAAGGACTACCCGTTTCGGAATTCACGGATGTCCTCTCCCTCCAGGCCGGCATCGCGGATCAGAACGGCGCCCTGCACCTGCGTGGCGGCCGTTCCAATGAGGTCGGCTTCATGATCGACGGCATGTACGTCCAGGATCCCCTGCTCGGCCACATGATCACCCAGATCAACAACGATGCCATTCAGGAGATGAGCCTGCTGAGCGGCACCTTCAACGCCGAATACGGCAACGCCCTCAGTGGTATCGTCAACATCGTCACCCGTGACGGTGGCGACACTCACTCAGGCAACCTGGAAGTTCGCACCAGTGAATTCGGCATCGACCGCTTTGCCGACCTCCAGGAGAACCGCATCAATGGCAGCCTCGGCGGTCCCCTGTTCATCAAAAAACTGAAATATTTCATCACCGCCGAAAAAAATCATAACGGCAGTTACCTGCCTTTTGGTTACGAGCGCAACAACACCCTGTTCGGCAAATTGTCGTACCAGCTGAATCCGCGCCTCAAATTCACCTATTCGAATCGCAACACCAACTCGAAATTTCAGCGTTACAGTCACAGCTTTAAGTATATTCCCGATCAGTACCTGCGCCATCGCACCAATTCCCAACAAAATATGCTCATGGTCAACCACAGCCCTCGCGCCAATCTGTTCTATGATCTGCGCATCTCCTATTTTGAAGAAAAATGGTACACAGGGGTCGACAAGGACACCGCCGATTACCTCAGCGCCACCGAGTGGGAATACATTCCCACAGCCGGGGACGGCTATGAATTCTGGGCCAAGGCCGATCCCTTCGACATCTACGACAGCAAAAACAAAACCGCTGATGTGAAAACCGACGTGGTATGGCAGGTTGGTAAAATCAATGAAGTCAAATTTGGCCTGCAATACCGCAAACACTGGCTCAAATTGTTCAGCATCTACGATCCCAAACGCAACTATCCCTATATCAACGATTACAAGATTGAACCATTCGAAGCAGCCGGCTATATTCAGGACAAAATCGAATTCCCCTTTTTGATTATCAATCTGGGCCTGCGCTATGATTATTTCAACGCCAACGCGACGTTCCGCAAAGACCCGCTCTCCCATGATGATCTGATCACAGTAAAAGCACGCACCCAGCTGAGTCCACGCCTGGGCATCGCGCATCCGGTTTCCGAGCGCACAAAACTGCACTTTGCCTATGGACATTTTTTCCAGAATCCGGAATATCAATACCTGTTCGAGAATCAGCAGTATGACCTGAAGGTGCGTGAGCCGCTCTTCGGGCAGCCCAGCCTCGACGCCGAACGCACCATCGCCTACGAAGTGGGCCTCTCCCATCAATTTTCCGACCGCATGGCCGCGCATTTCACCGCCTATTACAAGGACGTCACCGGCCTCATCGGCACGCGCTACTACGAAGCCTTCTCCGGCAACTCGGGCCGCTACGTGGGGTACACCGAATACATCAACGAAGACTATGCCAACATCAAAGGCTTTGAAGTCAATGTGGACGTGCGGCCGGGCCGCTATTTTAGCGGCGGACTCAGCTACACCTACTCCATCGCCAAAGGCAGCGCATCCTCCGAAGCGGAGCAATATCCCGGCACCGAAGAGAGCACCAAGCTCTACTTCCTGGACTTTGACCAGCGCCACAATGTAAACCTGCAGGGACTCTTGCGCGTGCCACGGGATGAAGGCCCCAAACTGTTTGGATCGCACGTGCTGGCCAACACCGATTACAGTCTCATCGTTCAGGTAGCCTCGGGATTTCCCTACACGCCCTCCGGACGGGACATCGGATTTGTGGATAAAAACTCACTGCGCCGGCCCGGCAAATACACCATCGACCTGGAGGTCGGCAAGTCCTTCAACATCGGCTATGGATTTAACCTGCGCGCCTTTGTGGAATGCCTCAACATCACCAATCATCGCAACATCCTTTGGGTGTATGGCGACACCGGTGATCCTGACTTCACCCAGGTGGGCGGCTACTCGACCGAATATATGCGCGATCCGTCCAATTACGGTCCGCCGCGAAGCATCCGCCTGGGCTTTGGCCTGAGACGATAAATCCGCTGCACGGCGTCATGGTGCATCTACAAGACGTGAATAACAGCTTGAACCGCTCTGTCAAATTCGGTGGAATAATATGAAGAAACTTATAATCGCGATGTCTCTGCTCTCTCTGGCCGCCTCCCTGTCACTGGCTCAACCGTCCTTCAAGGACAAGGATGTGGAGCGCGACGAGAGGACGCTGGCCAAATCCCTGGGCGTGGAAGACCGCGCCGGCGGCATCCATAACGCCAGCAACATCGGCCTGTTTTTCGAAAACCGCGGCAAACTCTACCCGCGACGCCTCACCCAGGGGCCCTCGGGAGAATTTCCCATCGGTTCGGGCAAAAATTATAACTACCGCATCAATCCCATGGTCGGGGTTCCGGGCAATGTCATTCAGGGCCGCTATACCACCAATGAGGAATGGGAAGCCGTCGGTGGTTATCATAATAAAAGCTATGCCAAAATTGCCTTCAGCGACAACCCGCTCTCCTGGGAACCAACCCTGGGCTGGCCGGTCAAGGATGCGCAGGGCAATCCCGTGGTCAAGTCGGATCAGGACAGCTACTGCGTCTATGATGATCACAACAATACCGTCGCCCCCATCGGCCTGGAGGTTCATCAGACCGGATACACCTATGGCGTCAAATTCGCACAGAACCTCATCTTCTTCAAATTTGAGCTGATCAACAAGGGCCCCCGGGATCTGGACAGCGTCTACTTCGCCATGTATAATGATATTGACATCGGTGATATCAGCGGCGGCACACCGGAATACGGAGACGACCGACTCGATTTCGACAAAGCCAACAATTTTCTTTATTTCTTTGATGACGGCTTTTCAGCGGAATGGAGCGGCGGCGTGACCGGCTACTTTGGCGTCGCCTTGCTGCAATCCCCTGAAGTCAATGGCAGTGAATTGGGCATCACCGATATGCACTACAATCTCTATGATGATGACCGCGACGACGACAGCCTGCAGTACGCCATCCTCTCCAGCAATCCGGGCTTGATCCGGCCGCAATCCCTGGTCCCCAAGTATTTCCATCTCGGCAGCAGCGCGGGCAAGCACTATGATGATCCGGCCACGATCCCCGCGTCCGGACTCGATCTCACTGCGACTTTCAGTACCGGTACTTATTTCCTGCAGCGCGGCGACACCCTGGTGTTTTACACGGTCCTCGTAGCCGGCACCAATAAAGAGGATCTCTATACGTCGCTCAAAACCGCGCAAAAGATCCTCGCGTTCAACTTTGAAATCAGCAAGCCGCCCACCACACCGACTCTCAGCGCCCATGCCGGGGATGGCCGCGTCACCCTCTTCTGGGACGATGCTGCCGAACGCTCGCTGGATACCTATTCGGGAGAATACGATTTCGAAGGCTATCGCATCTACCGCAGCACGGACAAGGGCTTGCATTGGGACCAACTGGACCGTAATGTCGATCCCAGTGTGGGCGTTGATCCCGTGCCCATCGCCAAATTCGATCTGGTGAATAACATCGGACTCGACCTGGGCTTGCAGCACAGTTTCACGGATACCTCGGTGAATAACGGATTTGAATACTGGTATACCATCACGGCCTATGACCGCGGGGACGCCTCGGTGGAAAGCCTCGAGAGTCCCAAGGGCAACTCACCAGACGCCCTGAATACCGTGGCGGTCATTCCCAAGTCCCAGGCAACCAACCGCACCCCCGTCTCCGCCTATCCGGTCGAACATCTGCGCGGAAAATCCAACTATCTGGTGAATGTCACGCCGGTGGACGCGGATTCCCTGGGTGACCGTTCCTATCACCTCAAATTCGCCCATTTGCAGCAGACCACGCGTGGAACGCTCAAAACGCGCATCATACCGGTTATCAGCGATTCGTCCTATGCGGAAGCCAAAAATATTGGCATCGAATTCGCCGCGCCCAACTCATTCCATCTCATCGACCTCACCACCGGCGATTACATCGGCTCCGATCCGCGCAGCTATCGCTCCGGCACCACCTATTCCATCAACAAGGGCATGAAGATCAAAATCGAAGATCCGGACCCGGCGGCGCTGCCGCAGTTCCTGCCCAAAGCCGGCGATTATCTCACCCTCTTTTTTGCCATCCAGGCTGTGCGCGATGATGGCAGTGTGGTGACGCCCCTGCAGCCGCTCGCGCTCGGCAAATCCAGCGCCACCAGCGACGGCGTGATTTTCAGCCTCGATCCGCCGGATTATATCAAGAGCATCTCCCGCATCGGCGGAACAGACCAATACGATTTGACGTGCACTGTCTACGATCCCGCGTCGGTGATCGCCGCCATATATCAAATCAACACCACCGGGCGCGGCAGCAATGCGGCCGGGGAGGGATTTGTCTCGTTGCTCATTTCCTACAGCGGCAAGGAGATCGCGGTGGATTCATTGCGCAGCGGCGAGACCTTCGATTTCAACGGCCTTCGCGGCCTGGTCACCTTTCCCCCGGCGCGGCCGCCGGAACCCGGCAACATCTACGCCGTTGAGGCTCAGTTGCCGGTTCTGCCTTCGTTGCAGGACAGCTACGCCTTCAAGATCAAAGGCGCCGCCTTCACCCCGGTGCGTCAAGATGATGGACTCGACAGGATCCGCGTCGTGCCCAATCCATACATGGTGTCTTCCCTGTATGAACCGGAATTCGGCGAACTACGCAAGGAGCCGGTGCGACAGATTCAATTCATAAACCTGCCGCACGCGTGCACCATCCATATTTATACCGTGGCCGGCGATCGCGTCAAAACCATCGAGCATTCGGCTGCTCATGGCACGGAAACCTGGGACCTGCGCGCGGAGGGTGGACGCGAGATCGCTCCCGGGATCTACCTCTATATCGTCAAGACGGCGGATGCGCACTATAAAAGCACCTTTGCGGTGATCAAGTGAGGAGGGCAAGATGAAGATAAAACACCTACACTACACGGCACTCCTCATGGCATGGGCTTTCACGCTGTGGGCGCAGAATCCCAATCTCGGCACCAGCGGCGCGCAATTTCTGAAAATCCCGGTCAGCGCCCGCGCCGCCGCCATGGGCGGCGCCTTTGTCGCGGTCTCCCGGGACGCCAGTGCCCCCTTCTGGAATCCCGCCGGCATCACACAAGTCAAGAGTCATGCCGCCCATTTCTCACACACGCGCTGGTTCGACACCTTCGACGTCGATGCCGCTGCCTATGTCTATAACGCAGGTGGATTCGGTGCGGTCGCAGCCAGTGTGATGATGCTGAGCGTCGAGGAGATGGAAATCACCACCGAATTCCAGCCCAACGGCACCGGCGGTTATTTTGATGCTCAGGACATGGCTGTGGCGTTGAGTTACGCCAAGGCGCTGACCGACCGCTTCAGTGTCGGCGTGACCGGTCGCTACATCCAGCAGCGCATCTGGAACGAAACCGCGAACGGCTTTGCATTCGATGTCGGAACCTGGTATCAACTGCCCTTCCGCAACCTCACCATCGCCATGAGCATGTCCAATTTCGGCCCGGACATGCGCTATGACGGGGCAGATCTCAGCGTCAAATGGGACGAAAACAGCACCTATCCCAATCGCCTGGTGCCGACGCGGCTGGAAACCGAAGCCTATGCCCTGCCGCTCAATTTTGAATTCGGCATCGCCATGGATCTCTTCCGCACCCCCTTCGCCAAGGGACTCATCGCCGTGGATGCGGTGCACCCCAACGACAACCGCGAACGCATCCATCTCGGCACCGAGATCACCTTCTTCGATCGCCTGGCGCTGCGCGGCGGCTACAAAATCAACATGGATGAATCGTTATACGACCTCGGATTCGGGGTCAACGCCTTTTTCACCGGCATTCCAGTCAGCTTTGATTACGCCTATTCGGTCTATGATATTCTCCCCGATGTGCACCGGCTCTCGTTCGGGCTGGTATTTTAGTTAACGCATAAAAAAAGCGGGCTTTTCAGTCCGCTTTTTTCATCTTAAATTTTTATCGCTATCCCGGTCGGTGTCGATCCTGGCTCCCGGTTTTCGAACTACTGGCTGATGTGTACTGCTTTTCTCTCGGATTGACCATTTATCAAGAAAAAGGGGGAGATAATTATTCCTCCCCCTTTTTCTTGAGCTTTTTTCAATCCAGTGGCAACAGAAAAAATATGCCCGCTAATACAGTGGCGAGGATTCGGTGTCTCCCATCGGTGTAGCGGCCATAGTGATAAACGCGATGATATCCATCCTCGTAACCGCGCCGGAAACCCTCGCGGAAAAAATAGCGGTATTCGTCCAGATCGACATACCTGCCGGGATATCCCAGGCTGGCATCCCGATAAGCGAAAGAGTCTCTGTAATTGTATGCCCAATCATCCTCAGCATCTGTGCGCCCGGCCAGGTAGCCCTCCTCATAGCCCAAATCGATTGCTTCGCGCAGCACACCGGCCACATATTCATTGACATGATAGTAACGGTTGTGCCGGAAATAGCGGAACAGCGGTTTTGCGACTACATAATGATCGTGGTGGCCCCAAAATCCATAATGGTTATGTTGCAGCGTTTTCAAGCGCTCCTGGTAATGCTTTTTAGTGCGGTCATGGCTGTCATGGTTGCGCTTACCTGCGGGAGGTTTGCAGGTTTCGCCCTGGTGTGACCGGGAATCCGGGCGCCGTTCATGACGGTTTTCTCCGCGGCTGTAGCGCTCGTGCTCTTTTTCAGAACGGCTCTCCCTGCGGCTATCGCGCCCATACTCTTTTTCAGGACGGCTCTGATCAGATGGTTTGGCTTCGCTGCGGCGATGGCCAAAGGACTCTGCGCGCCGATGATCGTTTGTTTTTTTCTGCTCCTGAGTGGTTTGCTGCTGCTGGTTCTGGCCACCGCGGCGCTGCGGCTGTTGGCGCTGTGCCGCTGCAGGCTCGAATCCAAGGATCGCCAGCGTCAGGGCCAGCGATATTCCCAGCGAAAGGCAATAGTGTGATTTCACGGCTGCCTCCTTTCTACAGGTTTAAAGCGCAGCGCCGTGAAATGTTCCCGGATTTATTACCAGTTCTGATAGAGAATCAGGGGCAGTTTTTGAGACTGCACATCTCGGAAAAAAGCAAAATATTCATGCCCTTAACCGCTGATTGTGTGTCCATTTCTCAATTTTATCTGAAAAACTTGCGGATAAATATTGGACCAAAATTATATATTTTAGACGGCCATCTCGGAAAATGTTATATAAATATCCGAGACTTTCATCTGCGTCCAGATGCTCTTTAAGTAGTTCTGCACTGGTATACTATTTAAAGCAAATTAAGTGAAAAGCTTTAAAAAGTTTATTTCCTGATTACAAAGTGATATGATTAATATGATTTATTAATATTATAAGAACTCGAATGCTCAGGCACTTGTACCTAAATAGTACCATTAAAATGATGTGATACACAAAAGTGTATCACAAACGGCACACAAATAGCAATTATGTAATTCCACAGTTATTTCAGAACGACAAAATATCTGATTATATGCTATAAATAAAAGGCACAATAATATTAAAAACAACAATATATTGATGTACATCACACGCAACCACACCACCTATTGATGTTGGCATGACATTTGCTATAGAATAATTGAAATTTTATTAGAGTCATATAGTTTTACGAAAGGATTTGTTATGGCAAGAAAAACCCATCATATAGTACCAGCCCAAAATGACGGCTGGAACTGTCAGAGGGGGAGCCCAAAAGGCCTCTAACCATTTTGACAAAAAGGAACAAGCAGTTCAGAAAGCCAGAACAATTAATAAAAA
>CAUJEL010000206.1 GCA_963169875.1 Candidatus Zhuqueibacterota bacterium | reverse complement strand
AAAAGCCTCCTTTCTGGAGGCTTTTTTTATTGCGATGGAGTCTGCTGCTCGTAATATTGAAACATCGACCGTTTTATCACAACGGATACATGCCATCAACGCCCCGCAGCAAAAGTTACTCGCCCTGTTTTCCTTTTTTGCGGGCTGGAAGGTTTTTGACTTGTCAATGCAGTCCTAATTCGCCACAGAAAAATGCAATAAGCACTTTGCCGCCCTGCCTATTTCATCCCGGGGGAGTTGCTCCCTCCCACGCAAAGTATGTCCGGATTCCCTGCACAACCCCGAAAACCGGAATATCTCAACCCTTTTCAATGTATTATTTGTATAGTTCGTGTTTGCGAAAATTATATATATCTTTTTTTTATATTTTAGTTTCCGGAGTACCACATGCCTGCCCGTCATCATCACCCTAGCCTCAATGCAGCTGCTCGTATGGCGCAGTTCCATCCTCAGGACACACTGGAAAGCATCATCAACAGTCTGGCCGAGGGTGTGATCATCGCCGACAGGACCGGAAAATTTATTTTTTTCAATCAGGCCGCCAAGGATATTCTGGGCATTGGCTCCATGGATGTTACTGCACCGCAATGGACCGCCATATATGGGTGTTTCTACCCCGACGAAAAAACACCCTATCCCGGCGAACTCCTGCCTCTGGCCCGGGCCATGCAAGGCCAGGTCATTCATGACGAGTTGATCTTTATTCGCAATGATGCAAAACCCCAGGGCATTTTCATCAGCGTTTCAGCATCGCCCTTGCGCAATTCTGCGGGCGAGATCAGTGGTGGAACCGTCATCCTGCGAGATGTCAGTGAAAATAAAAGAGCCATGGTCCAGCTGCGCCAAAGTGAGGAACGGCTGCAGGCCCAATTCGATGGTTTCCCCATTCCGACCTATGTGTGGAAAAAAATCGGAGCTGATTTTTATTTGATTGATTTCAATCAGGCGGCCTTTGCATTCACACAGAACAAGGTTAAATCGTTTGTCGGGAAAAAGCTGCAGGATGTGTATGCAGATCGGCCGCAAATAGTACGTGATGTCTGCCGCTGTCATGAAGAGGGGCAGCTTGTGCAAATGGAGATGAGCTATAATCTATACACAACCGGCGAATTTAAGGATCTTGAAGTCACCTTTGTCCCTGTGCCCCCTGATCTGGTGCTGGTTCATACCAAAGACATCAGCGACCGGAAACGCGCTGAACAGGAACTGCGAAAACTCTCCAACGCCGTGGAACAGACCGCCGATTCCGTGATTATCACCGATGCCAAAGGCACGATTATTTATGTCAATCCGGCTTTTGAAAAGACCACCGGCTACCACCGTGATGAAATCATCGGCAAAAAGCCCAATGTCCTGAAATCGGGCCAACATCCCAAGTCCTTCTATGATAAACTGTGGAAAAAAGTCCTCAGCGGCCAGCCCTTCCGGGCATCCATCATCAACAGGAAAAAAGATGGCTCGTGCTATTGGGCTGAACAGACCATTACGCCCATGAAGGATGAAAGTGGCGCGATCACCAATTTTGTTGCTGTGACAAAAGACATGACCGATTTCAAGGAACGGCAAGAGCAGGAGTTTCAACTGCGCATCGCCCATGAGGTGCAACTGCATCTCAACAAAAAACATATCCAGGTGCCTGGATTCGACATTGCCGCAGTTTCGCACGCCATGGTTCACACCAGTGGCGATTATTTCGATTTTTTTACAGCGCCCGACGGTTCTATCATCATAACCGTGGCGGATGTCGCTGGACATGGCATCGGCGCCGCCTTGATCATGGCGAGCACGCGCGCCTATCTTCGCTCCTTCGCGCAAATGTATCAAGATCCCGCTGACCTCCTCAATGCACTGAACAAAGAATTGTGCCGTGATTTGGACACGGAACGGTATGTCACCCTTTTGCTCGCACGAATTGACCCGCAAAGCCGGTCCATGGAGTATGCCAACGCCGGTCATATCCCGTCTTTCATGCTGAATGGTTCTGGAGAGGTATATGGAACTCTTCCGAGCACGGGCATTCCACTGGGATGGATTGCCGATTATCGCTTTGAAAAGAGCGCTCCGATTTCTCTGGAACCGGAATCGGTGCTCGTGTTTGTAACCGACGGCCTCACCGAGGCGCGGGCGCTCGACAAAAAACAATTTGGTTTTGACCGCATCCTCAAGGAGATCAAAAAGCATAGAGACCAATCCGCGCAAAAAATCGCAGATCGTCTCTATGAAAAAGTCAGGTTGTATTCAGGAAAAGGAATGCAGGAAGATGACATCACTGCGGTTGTGTGCAAGATTATGAATTAAGACCGTAAAAAAAAATTTACCCTACTCCGGCTTTTACTTGAAAATTGAAAACATCCTGGTCAACGCGCCTGCTTCGAACTTGCTGATCTGCTGCAGCTCTCCCGCATCGAACCAAACACCGCGGCATTCCGAACACTCGTCGATTTTGAGTCCTCTATACTCAATCTCAATCAGCTGCATGCCGCACTTCGGGCATTTCATGTGATGCAATTCCTTCAGCCTCTGCTTTTCAGTGCTTTTCATGTGGGCTTGCTTTTCTTCCTCGATTTTACGCAACCTTTCGAACTCCATACGCGCAAAATATTCGTCCTCTTTACTGCTTGGCTTGATGGGCATTTTTCACTTTCTCCTTTGTTTTTCCAACTAAAATAGCTACAACATGGCCGTGCCATTAGACAGCAGTCCGCAGCGAATATCGCGTCAACGAACCCTGACCCGACGGCAATTGAAAACGCACCAAACCAATGCCGCGCGCAAACCAGAAGACGCTTCTTCCCGCCAACAAGGGCGGCATTGAGGTGCTGTTATAATTGTAATTCATGCTCATCTTCAAACAATCCGTGAAGGAACCTGCAGGCGTCTCCACGGTTTCAAACCCATCGATTTGAAAGGTGACATGGATCAGAAGCGAATCCTGTCCCCGTTTTTCATGACCATAGACCGTATATAAGGCTTCAGGCTGATCGCTCTGCGGCGTTATGGGCAACGGTGGATTGAACTGTATCTCCGGCCAGGTGCCGGTCGGCGTAGTCATGGTCTGCCAGAAAAGGCCCTGCTGTTTGGTGACGATGGACTCGCGCCACAATATCATGCCGCTCGAGTCCATGTAAGATAAGGTCATCACACGCTCGCCGGGACTTCCACTCGCATCACTGACTTCGATGCGTTTTATGGGGCTGTCATACTCCCAATACGCGCCCGATTCAACCGGCCAATAATCCGCTGATTTGAATTCCCTGGAACAGCTGGACATCCCCAGGCTGATGAATACCACCGCGATGTACATCGGATGCCGCAAACGCATACGTTTCTCCTAATCGGTTGCGCGAGACTTTTCATCATCAAGATAATGATGTTGATGTTCATGATGCTCCAATCCCTGGAGCAGTGTACGCCACGCCAGCATGGCGCACTTGACGCGCGTCGGAAATTCACAGACACCGCTGAACGCATCAAGATCGTCGCCGCCCTCCCGCAAAACAGTCTCTGCATGACCTGTTTTCACCAGATCCGAGAACTGCTCCGCCATTTGCTTGACCTGCTGGACTGTCATGCCCTTGATTTTTTCGGTCATCACCGAAGCCGAAGCCTGACTGATCACACACCCGTGTCCGGAAAAGGCGACATCGGTCACAACACCGTCATCGACTCGCAAGGTGAGGAGTATCTCATCCCCGCAGAATGGATTTTTAAGTTCCAGCCGGACGTTGGGATCCACCAGCACACCTTTATTGCGCGGCTGCTTGTAATGATCCAGCAAGATTTCCTGATACAGCTGATCTAGAGCCATTTTTTAAAATAGTCCTTCGCTTGATTCAACCCGGCGATCAACCGGTCCACTTCTTCGAGTGTATTATAAATATAAAAACTGGCGCGCGCCGTAGCGGCCAGACCTAATTTTTTCATGACAATCTGCGCGCAATGATGACCGGAACGAACGGCGATGCTCGCTTGATCCAGATAAGTAGCGAGATCATGAGGATGTATGCCGGTCAAATTAAATGAAATGGCCGGGCCGTGATTACGCCGCGGACCATAGAGCGTTATACCGTCCAGCTGCTGCAATTGTTCCAATGCATAGCCGGTCAGCAGGCGGTCGTGTTCCGCGACGGCATCCATGCCAAGGTCGCGTAAAAAATCGATGGCAGCCGCCAAACCGACAGCACCGGCCACGTTTTGCGTACCCGCCTCAAATTTCCATGGCATGTCATTCCAGTCTGAATGATCATAATCCACATTGCTGATCATGTCGCCGCCGTAGAGAACCGGCTGCATCGCACTGTGCAGGCGTTTATGGGCGTACAAAACGCCAATCCCCAGGGGACCCAGCATTTTATGCCCCGAAAAGACGAGAAAATCAACATCCAACTCGGTCACATTGACCGCCATGTGCGGCACACTCTGGGCCCCGTCAAGCACCACCACCGCACCCGCCGCATGCGCGCGACGGATCATTTCTGCAACCGGATTGATCGTTCCCAGCGCATTGGAGACCTGCGTCACAGCCACGATACGGGGACGAAGCCGCAAAAGCGCATCGAACTGATCCAGTTGCAGTTGTCCCTGTCCGTCAAATCCCACATACCTCAAAGAAGCATGATGCCGTTGGGCCAGCATCTGCCACGGGACCAGATTGCTGTGATGCTCCATTTCCGTGACGATGATGTCATCGCCCTCCTGCAGCACATGATCGGCCCAGGCATAGGCGACGAGATTGACGGCTTCTGTGGCATTGCGCGTGAAAATGATCTCCTCGCTCGAAGCAGCGCCGATGAATCCGGCCACCTTATCGCGCGCATCTTCATAGCTTTGGGTGGCGCGCTCCGCCAACCGGTAAGCGCCGCGATGGGGATTGGCATTATCGTGATAATAGAAATCCTGCATGGCCTCCACCACCTGCCGCGGCCGCTGCGTCGTCGCTGCATTATCCAGATAAACCAGACCCTGGTTTGCCGGATCATTGAACAGCGGAAACTCCCTGCGAATGGTATGTCCCAGGTTGCTCATATCATATCTCCACTTCGACCAAACCGTTGACAATCCGAACCGGATAGACCGCAACATCCTCATAAGCCGGTGGCGTCAACACCGCCCCGGAGCGCAATTCAAATGTGGCGCCATGCATGGGACAGCCAATCTTTCCGGATTCGACAAATCCATCCGACAAGGCGTAATTCTCGTGGGTGCAGCGGTCAGCCAATGCGAAAAATTCATCACCCTGACGCACAATGACCAGATTCTGACCCTGCACCGTCACCCGGCGCATTTTGCCATCCGCCAGGTGCTCGACCGGAAAAAGTTTTATCAATGAGGCCATCTGCCCGGAAATCCTTTAAAAAAGACCCAATTCCAATTTTGCTTCTTCGTTCATCAGCGAGGGATCCCATGGCGGCTCCCAGGTCACCAGCACACGGGCGTTCGAAACCAGCGCGGTCTCATTCAACTGCGCCTGAACCTGTGCGGGGAGCAGCTCCGCCACCGGGCAGGCCGGGGAGGTCAAGGTCATGATCACCTCCACCTCGCCCGCTTCGTTGACTTTGATGTCATAGATCAATCCCAGGTCGTAGATGTTCACCGGAATTTCCGGATCGTAACAAGTACGCAGCGTTGCCACGACATTGTCCATGAGCTGATGGGTATCTATCTTGTTACTCACTTTTACTCCTCCCAGCCGAGGCGCTCGAGCACCCAGCGATTGACCTGGTCGCGCAGCGCCGCATCCTGGATGCGATCTGTGACTTCGCCGGCAAAGGCATGGACCATGATGTGGCGGGCGGTCTCTTCGCCGATCCCCCGGGCGCGCAGATAAAACAATCCATCCTCATAGAGCTGGCCGATGGTGCCTCCGTGCGTGCAGCGCACATCGTCGGCGAAGATTTCCAGCTGCGGCTGCGTGTCAGCCACAGCGTCATCGCTCAGAAGCAGATTGCGGTTGTATTGTATGGCGTCTGTCTTTTGTGCTTCCCGGGCGACGTGTATGCGTCCGTTGAACACCGCATGCGCCGCGTCGTTCAACACGCCCTTGTACAGCTGGCGGCTGAAGGTGCGCGGCTGCAGATGACGTACCGTGGTGTGATGATCCACATGTTGCCGGCCTTGCGGCATATACAAGCCATCCAGCACCGCCTCACCGCCCTCCCCCTGAAGTTCGACCACCAGGTCATGGCGGGCCAAGGCCGCGCCTGAATCGATGGCGAAACGCGTATAAAGCGAGTTTCTGCCCTGGGTGGAACGGGTGAAAGAGACATGTTGCGCGGAATCGCTCTCGCGCTGCAGCACATAATGCCGCAGACGGCTTTCATCACCTACATGAATATCCGTCACCGGATTGCGGAAATAGTGTTCACCGGAGGCAGCGTGATAATATTCGATGACGGCAGCCTGCGCCTCTGCACCCATGATAATGACATTGCGCGGATGATAGGTTTTATCCAGTCCTGCAGTATGGTAATACAGCATCGTCACCGGGGCCGCGAGCTGGACGCCGTCGGCGATGCGAATCACCACGCCCTCATCCATTAACGCTGTATTGAGATTTAGAAAGGGTTGATCCTCAATTTGCCCTGTCTCCTTCATACGCCTTGATATTACATCGATGAGATCCCCCTGCAGCTGCGAAAAAGGCGTCAGTTCAACCGCACCATCCTCGCTGTGCAAACGCGACCACTGCGGCTGAAACAGCCCATCCACAAAAACGATGCACAAGCCTTCCCCACGCCAGGAGGGCAGCTGCAGATCGAGCGCGGACGTCGCAGCTCTCTCCGTGGCTGTGCTCCAATTTCCGTTTGCGATGCCGGACACATCGGTAAAACGCCAGCGTTCATCGCGCGCACCGGGAAACCCGGATCGTTGAAATTGTTCCAGTGCCCTTTTTTGTACATCCAGGAACGGATTTGCCGGATCCCGCCTCAGGAGGCTTCTTTCTTCGACCCATGATGTTTGTGAAGGTTCCATCGTACACTCCCCGTTCAAGCCATTGCAGCTGTTTTAATGGCATCGTAGCCGTTGGCTTCCAGTTGCAGAGCCAGGGATTTATCGCCGGACTGAACAATGCGTCCGTCATAGAGTACGTGAACAAAATCCGGCACGATGTAATTGAGGAGGCGCTGGTAATGGGTCACGACGATAAAAGCGTTGTCTTTGCTGCGCAGTTTGTTGACGCCGTCGGCGACAACTTTCAGGGCATCGATATCCAGGCCCGAATCCGTTTCATCCAGAATTGCCAGCCGCGGCTGCAGCACCGCCATTTGCAGCACTTCATTGCGTTTTTTCTCACCACCGGAGAATCCTTCATTCACCGAGCGGTTGAGAAAGGCCGCATCCATTTCAACCAGTTTCAGTTTTTCGCGGATCATTTTCAAAAAATCGCCGGGACTCATCTTGGTATCGCCGCGATAGGCCCGAATTTCGTTCAGCGCGGTGCGCAAAAAATAGGAAGTGTTGACGCCGGGTATCTCCACGGGATACTGAAAAGCGAGAAAGAGTCCCTCCCGCGCGCGCTCTTCCGGAGCCATCTCCAGCAAATCTTTTCCCAGGAAATCAACCGCGCCGGCCAGGATCTCATATTCCGGCCGCCCCGCCAGCACCTGCGCCAGCGTGCTCTTGCCCGAACCATTGGGCCCCATGATGGCATGCACCTCGCCGGGTTTGACGTTCAAGTCAATTCCCTTGAGTATGGTCTTGCCCTCTATGCCCGCCTGTAAATTTTTTATCGTTAACATGTTCTTCTCCAACTCGGTTAATACTCAACCCACGCTGCCTTCGAGGCTGACGCTGAGCAGTTTTTGCGCCTCGACCGCGAACTCCATCGGCAATTCCGCCAGCACTTCCTTGCAGAAGCCATTGACGATCATGGAAACCGCATCCTCTTTGGCGATGCCGCGCTGCAGCAGATAAAAAATCTGATCATCGCCAATTTTCGAGGTCGTGGCTTCATGTTCCACCTGGGCGCTGCGGTTCTTGACTTCAATATAGGGGAACGTATGCGCGCCGCACTGATCGCCGATCAACAGGGAATCGCATTGGGAAAAATTGCGCGCGCCCTGAGCCCCTTTCAACACCTTGACCTGGCCGCGATAGCTGTTCTGGCCAAAGCCGGCGGATATGCCTTTGGAAACAATGGTGCTCCGGGTATTTTTGCCAATATGAATCATCTTGGTCCCCGTGTCAGCTTGCTGATAATTATTGGTCAATGCGACCGAATAGAACTCACCCACGGAATTATCGCCCTTGAGCACACATCCGGGATATTTCCAGGTGATGGCGGAGCCGGTCTCGACCTGGGTCCAGGAAATCTTGGAATTCACACCAGCGCACAATCCGCGTTTGGTGACAAAGTTATAGACACCGCCCTGGCCCTCCTTGTCGCCGGGATACCAGTTCTGCACCGTCGAATATTTGATTTGCGCCCGGTCGTGGGCGACCAGCTCGACCACGGCAGCATGCAGCTGGTTCTCCTTGCGGATGGGTGCGGTGCAGCCCTCCAGGTAGCTGACATAACTATCTTCTTCGGCGACGATCAAGGTGCGCTCGAACTGCCCGGTATTGGCCGCGTTGATGCGAAAATAGGTGGAGAGCTCCATGGGACAGCGCACACCTTTGGGCACAAAAATGAACGACCCATCGCTGAACACCGCGGAATTGAGCGCGGCAAAGAAATTGTCCGTATAGGGCACCACCGAGCCGAGATATTTTTTCACCAAATCCGGGTGATTCTGCACGGCCTCGCTAAAGGAACAAAAAATGATCCCAAGCTCGGAGAGCTTTTCCTTGAACGTGGTGGCGACAGAGACGCTGTCCAGAACCGCATCCACCGCGACACCGGCCAGTGCCTCCCGCTCCGCCAGCGGAATGCCCAGCTTGTCGTAGAGGGCCACGATCTCGGGATCGATCTCCTCCGCGCTTTTGCCGGCGTCGTGATTCTTGGGCGCGGCATAATAAATGATATCCTGATAATCGATCGGTTCATACCTGACGTTCGCCCACGTCGGCTCTTTCAACGTTTGCCAATGCTGAAAAGCTTTCAGACGCCATTCCAGCATGAATTCCGGCTCCTTCTTCCTGGCCGATATCATGCGAATGATATCTTCGTTCAATCCCTTCGGGATGGTCACCGATTCGATATCCGCCGTAAAACCGTATTTGTATTCCCGGTTTGCCAGAGACTCTATGTGATCCATTTCAGTACTCATTTTCGCCTCATTCAACTGCCATTTCTAAAAATCCAGCAAGCTTATTTTTTGCAAATAGGTGATCAACTCTTTCTGCACCGGCGCCAGACGCTGGCGCAGATCGCAAAAAGACAAACGTTCGCAGCGCACCGAGGAAGAACCACAAGCGGTCATTCGCAGCGGACCTTCAACCGCTTCCAGCACATCCGCCACGGATATTTTCGCCGCGGGCTGGTCGAGCCGGTATCCCCCGTTTACGCCCTGCACCGAGCGCAGAATCTGCTTTCGCGCCAACAGCTGCAGCAGCTTGGCCAGCAGCGGCTGCGGGATCTTGCACTTTTCCGCAATCTCCTTGACCGTCGCCATCTGCGCCTCACGTTTTATGAGATACTGCAGCGCAATGATGCTGTACTCTGTTTTTTTCGACAATTTAAACATATATTGGACTAATTTAGTCTTATTTTATAACAATAACAAGCAGATTTTACGATTTGTTCCTTCACAAGACTATTTTTCGACTGGGAATAAAAAAAGCCCTGACCAGTTGATCAGGGCTTGCGGGATTTTACAGATAATCCTTGCGGTTATCCGTGATATCGGCTTTCTCTTTGAGGGCGGTATACCACTGACCAAAGATCGCTTGTTCCTTGCGCTGCATCAACTGGGCGCGAATCGATTCTTTCTGGGCCTCAAAATCGCTATCGTTCATGGGGGTGCGTTCCAGCACTTTGAGGACATAATAGCCGCGGCTGCCCTCGATGGGCGCGGAAATGGCGCCGATGGGCAGACCAAACGCCGCACCGGCAAAACGCGGTTCGCGTCCGATACTGTTGATATAGGTGTTAAAAGCAAACTGATCGGTTTGTTGTACTTTCAATCCACCGGAAAGAGCGGCTGATTCAAGGGAGCCACCGGCCTTGGCCTGGTCCGCAATTTTCTGGCCTTTTTCTTTAGCCAGTGCCATTGCTTTTTCATTTTTCAGCTTGCTGACAATCTGATCCTTGACCTCTATCCATGATTTGATATGCTCTTTTTTGATCTCTGCCACTTCAATGACAAAGTATCCCTTTTCTGCATACAGTACATCGCTGACCGTACCCACCTCGTTGCGGAAGATCCAATTGTTGATACGCGACTCCATGCCAACGCCGGGGATGAAACCGCCTGCGGCAAAGGGCTCGGAGCGTTTCACCTCAACTTTTTCGGCCGCTGCGACATTCTTCAAACCCTGTTCTTTGGCGGTTTCGGCGATATAACTGGCTTCTTCTTGCAGCGCTTCCCGTGTGCGCGGGGACATTTCATATTTTAACAAAATATGGCTGGCCTTGACTTTTTCCTGACCGTCTTCCTTCATTTTATCCACAACCTTGATGATATGAATGCCGAATTGCGAGATCACCGGTCCGACGATTTGGCCGACCGCATGGTTGAAAGCGGCATCTTCAAAGGGTTTGACCATGGCGCCGCGGGCAAAATAACCCAGATCACCGCCATTCTGCGCAGAACCGGGATCTTGAGAATGAATGCGCGCCAATTCCGCAAAATCCTGGCCGCCGCGGGCATCGTTCAACAGCTCGTTAGCCAGTTGATCGACCGCATCAGAATCCGCCTTGGTGGGCTTGAACTCCAGCATCACATAATCGATCGCGCGTTTCTCGGCCTCTTTGTAATCAGCCTCATGCTTGCTGTGATACGCTTTGATCTCATCGTCGGAGGGGGCAGCGGCGGAGGCTGAAAACTCCGTCACCGGAACCAGGACATACTCCACCTTGGCTTTGAGATTGCGTTTCATGTATTCAATGCGCGCTTCCTCATCCGTGACCACCGCGGTGACGCGGAGAAGATTATCCAGCTTGCGCATGGGCAGGGTCAGGCGGAGATAATCTTCAACCTGTGACCAGAAGGCCCCGGCGCCGGGATTGTTAATAGCGGCCTGATAAGCCTGCATATCGAACTGACCGGTGGAATCCTGAAAAGCCTGATTCTGTCTCAATTCGGCGGGCGGATTATTGAAAATTTCTTCGATGATTTCCTGGTCGGAGGCGTTGAGCTGAACCTGCTTGACAACCCGGTCGAGCAGACGCTGCTGGACCAAATTATCGAAAACCCGCGTTTCCAGCTGCTGCAGCTGATAGCCCTCCGGATCGCCGCCCTGCTGTTCCCGGTAAGCCGCGAGTTCGTTCTGATAACGGCTATAGAATTCTTCGTAGTGAATCTGCTGGCCATCCACTTCCGCGATGATACCACGAGGTTGATTCGATTGGAATCCACCCATACCCCAGTCCACGATAATGGTCAATATAAAAGCGACGACCAGGATCAGAAGGATCGTTTTCATGCTTTCACGCATGCGATTCATCAAAGCCATAGAAAAATCCTTTGTTCAGATATAGATTACACCATTAATTAGTATAAAGCTGATAAATTTAATAGAAACCATGCTAAAAAGCAAGGCTTTTTTAGCGGGGGGAATGGCTGCTTGGACGCGCATCCATAAAAAAAGCGGGACCCTAAAGTCCCGCTTGACGAGCGTCTGGAGAACAGCTTCGAGGACCAGCAGCCGCCAGACGCCGGGCTGCATAGGCCTTCAGATGGGGAGGGACCATCTGATTGCCTATTTGGAGAACAACCGTTCGATCCCACACCTCTGGTGCTGTTACTTGACCAGCAGCATCTATATTACAGCGTGATACGTGCCGGCCTTGAGGGTGTATAGATACATCCCGGTCGGCAGGTCGCGACCATCGAAACTGACGCGATGGATACCCGCCTGCATTTTTTGGTTGACCAGGGTTTGTACCTCACGGCCCAGCAGATCAAATACCTTCAACTCAACCACGCCTTCTTCGCGGATGTGAAAGGCTATTTCCGTGCGCGGATTGAACGGATTGGGAAAGTTCTGCGTCAATTCGTATTTCTGCGGCGGCATGACTTCGATCTCTTTCACATCCGAAAAGGTGAAAGCGCCGTCACGGTCCATCTGTTTCAGACGGTAAAACCAGGTGCCCACAGGCACCGTCTCATCGAGGAACGAGTATCCCTGCGCCACATTGGTCGACCCGGCCCCGGAGACAAAACCCAGCTTTTCATAGTGCTTCTTGTCCAAACTGCGCTGGACTTCGAATCCAAGATTGTTGGTTTCCCCGATGGTGCGCCACGCCAGCTCAACCCGATCGCCCAAAGAGGTTTGCTTTATGGCAACTGAAAAATTTGTCAGTTCCACCGGCAACGTCAGATTGCCAATGTCCTCATAGGCCGATTCGGTTGTGACATAGCGGTAGATGCGCATGTGCCCCTGATAGGGTCCTTCGGCAATATTTTCAAAAATCACCACCAGCGTATCTCCTGCCGTCCAGGTGGCATTTTTGATATAATCCTGGGTGAAGAGTTCAACCCCCCAACCGCCACCGCTGGCGCAACCAGCAGGGATGGTGGTATCCATCGGCGAGTGGGAGAGAAATGCTTTAAACATTATCTCGCCCGTCGCCGGCACTGAACCGTCCGGATTGAGAATATGACCTCCAACATAGTGGAGATCGAGCTGAGCCTGGCCTACGCTCACAAAGCAGAGCATCAGCAAGCCGAGCAACAGATAGAGATTTTTTAGCTTCATGATAAACCCTCCTGATTATCGAGCATAAGACGGCCAGACGGCTGGCGCGCTCTTGTTGACCTGAATAAGAACGGGCTCTCCGGGCACGATGCTGAATGGCGTCATGGGATTGCCATAATTGAGAGCAGGCAGCCAATACTGCCAGGCGCCCGTGCCGGCCGGATCGAGTTTCATCACGGCTGTGACACCGGTGACATCACTGGCCAGCTCATTGGCGTTGGTGATCTCCGGTTTATCCAGAGGCAGTATGATTTCATTGGAGCTGGCGGAAAAGGCACGGCTCAACTCAAATTGAACCGATTCTTCCGTGGGGACCAGCCCGCTGTAGAACCACTCCGCGGGTACCGTTTGATCGACCTGCACCATCACCGGCATGCCGGTATGCAGCGCAAATGGCACCACCGGGAACTTTAAATCCGGCAGATAATAGGTGCTGAATTTGTTGGTCGCCGGATTCACCTGCAATACCACCTTGACCCCTGAACCGACCGCCTGCGCCAGTTCATCGGCATTGCTGATGCTGGTCTCCAGCGGCAGGGACAGATAGTTATAGCGCGGTTTTGTGGCCGAGGCCATGGTGAATCCATATTTTCCGACGCGGCGCGACCAGGACGAATGGTTGTCCGTATCGGTCGCGCGAATGACGAAGAACTGCCGTAACCCGCCCGCATTCACGAAATAGCTGGTATCGGCCGTGACGGCCAGCAGCGCGCCTTCGCTGGCCGGGTCAAAATAGGCCTTGGTTTCGTGACGGTAGATTTCATATTTGATGGCGCCGGGACGTTCCGGAGCCTCATTGACGCCCCGTGTGACCTGAGCCCAATGGAGCTGCACCGCAGCACCGTTTTTGTCCGCTGTGAAGCGCGCGGGCGCCTGGGGTGCGATATTGTCAATGGCGCGTCCGCTGGCCATGGCCGCACCAGACACCACTGAACCCGTTGTGGTACCCAGTACAACGCTCAGGCCTTCGAGCGTCGGATCACCGAAGGTATGGATTTTGACCGGCCCAACCGTGGTCGAAGCCAAAGACGCCAGTGTGCCGCCTCCTTTGACCGAAGTAACAGGCGGGACCCAGACGGCGCGTACGTAAAATGTCGTGGTGTCACTGGTCACCATCGGTATATCAACAGTCATACGCGTGGTACCCGTCCCGGACGGATTGTAAGCATTGATCGTTTGCGGATAATAGTGCAAACTGTCGTCTCCATCAATGCGGTAGAAAATCTCATAATAATTGATGACAGGCGTGCCACCCATGCCCTGATGATTGTTTGAGAAGGGCCATGAAAGTGTCACCCAGCCGCCCTGATCATTCGGGACATCGTGAACAACCAGCTCATCCGGTTGATCGATGACCGGATCGATGACCGAAATCGGATCGGAGGTGCTGCTGTCAACAGGATACAATGGGTTGGCAACCGATACTCTGATGAGAAGATTGTTCGTGCTCACAAAGCATTTCGCCCTGAAATAGCCTATACCTTCGATTAACTTTTGCGGACCAACCGGCAAGATCAGCTGATCTGCCAACAAATTACTGGCAAAATTGATCTCGCTGTTAAAATTCTCATCAACCTGGTTGTATTTGTCATAGGCGACGACCTGGAAATCAAAGGGGACGCCGCGCACCTGCGAACCTTCAGCCACTGGACGCACCATGAAACGGCTGGCGGCGTTGGAAACGACATCCACCCAACCAGTCTGCCAGTTGCCATTTTGATTCACCGGCAAATTATCATAAACCACTTCGGTGCCGTAAAAACTGATCACGCCTTCATCCTTGGGATCCCAACCCAGGCCCGAATAAACGGGGAGTGTATTGATTAATACCTTCCCGGGGGCAACTTCGGTCGCCTGCTTGATGGGCCAGGCGCCGAAATAATTGGCGGCGGGCTCCATGTTGAGATAAAAATCGTAGCTTTCAACGGAACCGTCCTGCAAGTCTTCGCTCATGAATACTTCGACATCATGGCAGCTGATGGTCTTGGCGCTGACGATGGCCGGACCCGCTTTGTCCTTCTCCAGGGTCAGACCGGTGGGCAGCCCCAGCATCGGATTATCGGCCCAGTCGGTGAAACCGAGATTGTTGGCCACGACCACATCGGGCACATCGCCGGTGTCGCCGCCGTAGGGCGTCAGCACCGGACCAAGACCCGTCGTCTCTGAGAAACTGACCAGTGCTTCCACGGTGTCGCCGAAAGCATTAATGGCACTCGGTTGATAATAGATATAGCTCGAATTATAGATGCTCATGTCCACCTGAAGTCCGGTCTTGACACCATCATAACCGGTGATGTTCCAATTGGCCGGGAAGAAAGAACGGCGGGGGTAGATGGGCGAGAGATCATCGAAACAGAAACGATAGTGATCCAGTTTTCCATCCAGATCGATATCTACGGTTTCCAGACGCAGCAGAATGGGCGCGATGTTATCGCGGGAAATTTTCACATCCGAGCCCTGCAGGGCGCGCGTCGGCGCACTGATGCTCAAATCGTCATCGTACTGCTGGTTGCCGTTCGGGGAGCTCGCCAAATCGTAGACAAGGGATTGGGCGCGGAAATTGATGGCGCCGCTGTCGTTTTTAGACCAAGCCAGACCGGTATGGTTCAGATAGATCACACTGTCCCGCCGTGCCGGCGACATGCCGGTGAAAAAGATTCTCGTGCCGGAAATGTCGAAATAAGAAATGCCGACAAACCATTTAAAGGTTGGCGGATCCTGCAAGAAGGGCGATGTGGGCCAGCCCGAGGTGTTCACTTTCTCACTGAAGACCATCCGGATCCGTTTGGTCCCGGCGGTCAACGCCTTGACCACAGCAGGTCCCGCCTGGTCAAGCACTTGCAGGGCCTGGGCGTTATTAGAAGAAACCGTGACATCCGAGGCCAGCAGATTTTCCACCAGCCCACCGCTTACGCTATCCACCAATCCATTGGGATTTCCCGGATTGGTATAGACCACGCGCGGAATGACACCGGTGTTGGCCACTTTGGGCGTGGTCTGCGTCAGCGGAACGCGCAGGGTTGTGCTGTTCACCCAGACACCCGTCCCGCTGATGGTGAGAATGCCCTCTCCGGTCACCGTCATGCCGCTGGTGCTCAAACGGGAACCATTCATGTCGTGGTCAAAAATGATTTCGATATAATCCAGATACCCCCAGCCATTGAATCCGCCGGTGACGAGATGCCCCGGCAAAATGGCATCACGTGTGATGGCCTGGACGATGATGGGAAAGATACCATCGGTTATGGGGATCAGAGCGCCGGGTGAAACCGCGGGAAGCGGCGGCAGGGTGGGGGCTGTGGAGATGCCGTTGTAATTGCCGACCACATCGGTCACGCGTTGATCACTGACATAGATGATAGTTCCCGTCTCATTGGCGGTGACAAAATCAGTGGTCAATTGGAATTCATAAATCGAGTTGCTGGAGGTCGAGCCCGTAGGGGATATGATCGACGAGATGTCATTGGTGGACGGGCTGGTGGCAGAGGTGATGACCTGAAAATCGCCCGTTTGCACACTGCCGCGCAGTACGGGTTCGCTGAAAAGCACTTCAATGCGTTTGCTCGCCAGGGCGGCTGCCAGGGGCTGACGCCGGACAGCGCGTTTGGTGTGGGCGCTGATGATAGCCGGGCCGGCGCGGTCTATGAGTCCACGCGCATGATTGCCGGCATAAGCCTGGTTCTGTGATGCAGGCGCTTCCCGGAAACGATCGCTGACACTGGTGGACTGGGTATACGTCATAATCGGCGTGATACCGGTATTGGGCTGACTGGAACGCACCCACATGGTGAACCGCTGCCATTGGCTGGCGTGCATATACCAGGTGCCAACGGTTTCGAGGCTGTGAATGGTGCTGCCCAATCCGCCAAAAATGGCATCGTTCACCGTCACATTGGACGGATTCATGGGTTCGCTCCAGATGAGATCGATGCGGTCGATGTAGCCATCGAACGGAGTTGTGTTGCCCATGTGGCTGCCGGTGACGGCGGTGGACATGCCGCTGCCGTCGTCGTAATAGATTGCCTCGCGGATGATGGGCGTGATAGCATCGTCGCATTTCACATAGCCCGAGGGATACTGGATGGTGACCCAGGGCCCGGACACCCCCATGCTGCTGGCGCCCAAACCGCCGCCTTCAATAAGCCAGATCTGCGGCCGCAAATTGGTATCGTAGGGGAAGGGTGTGGTTGCCCCATTGCGAATGGGCAGGTAAATGGTGTCATCGTTGACCCCGCCGGGAACGCCCGGAGGAGAGGTGACAATATCAGCGGAACCGCGCAAGGTGTAGACATCACCGGAGACAGTCCCCGGATTATCATCGCCGTCGACGTTCAGGTCGACGCGAAATTCCATGCCCGTAAAGTTGTCATTCAAATACGTCTTCGGGGCGCCCACAATATTGATGGTCACCCTGATCCAACTCGCGTAGCCGGTCTGCAGAGGATCGGCTGTCTCCCTTCTCAAGACCGACGCGATTTGGGCTTGCAGTGAGGTGGTAGCCCCAAACAACAAGCCGAAGACGAATAAGATGCGTAACATCCTGGAAGAACTCATTTTCGCCTCCAATTGGTTCAATTTGTATGACTGCTCATGCTGCTCGGACTTTGCAGCCCGAAAATCCAAAGCAGCAAAGTTGCCTGACCGAAAATAACTGGAACTTACATCGCAAATACAATGCCACGAAAAAAATCACCCGGTTTTCTTGTGACCGGTGGCACGAATTGTCCATTTCCGCCACCCGCCGGATAATTTTTGTTGTATTTTAATTAGTTACATTATCTTGATTTATGGGTCTTGTTCGGTTAAACCGGACGCGTGATCGAAGTGCCACCCCCGAAAAAAGGCAATTTTCGTGTTTGCGTGAAACATTGTTCGTCGATGAAACAAAATCAGCCAATTTGGGCCTTGTGGCCGAAATTCCGCCGCTAAATTGTCTTATCCTCGACTATTTAAATGAGTTAAACCAGACCGCAACCTTTTTGGCTTTTATTTCTCCCGCATATTTGTTACATTATGATACGATGGGAATCATATGCGCGACAAGTCAGCGCAAAAACCACACAGCTCATCGCGCGGGTCTGCTACGAGTCCGAGGCAAGGGCTCGTCCCTCGGCA
The DNA here is from genome assembly GCA_963169875.1 of Candidatus Zhuqueibacterota bacterium. Classification (GTDB taxonomy): domain Bacteria; phylum Zhuqueibacterota; class Zhuqueibacteria; order Residuimicrobiales; family Residuimicrobiaceae; genus UBA2214. The sequence continues at coordinate 17,725 of CAUJEL010000206.1, read as the reverse complement.
CAGGCGCGCTTGCAGCAAGGCCATGTTCGCAAGGGCTTGCGCGAGCGAACGAGTATCGCCGGCCATTCGGCGCACCGAGCCGCTCGGCCGTCTCGGCGAGCGAATTACTGTATGGGGAATAAAAAAATCAATACAGGAAGAGGATTGATCGTTCAACCGACTCTCCTTCAGTCTCATTATTGCCTAACTTGTGGTTGCCTCATCCATGATCCTGGTGCTCAGCAAAAAACCGTCAGCCGGGATTTTGCTGCTTTTCGGCGTCGTCGGTTATTGGATCGCCGGTATGTTCATATTCGGGTTGGAAATCGCAATTCTGCGTTCGGAAAAATACAAGAGGTTGGTACAGGACGCTTTAGTCTGACCATAATGTACAATGAAAATTAAGAAGAACAAAGCATTTTTTGCTTCGCCGCTGTTAAAAAAAATCGGCGCCATCGCCGATGCCAACGGATTCGCCGCCTTCACCGTCGGCGGCTATGTTCGCGATCTCTACCTAAACCGTCCCAGCAAGGACATAGACATCGTGGTGGTCGGTGACGGCCCCAGGTTCGCTGAAATTCTCGCTTCCGGGTTGCGAGCGCCTGAATGCACGATCTTTAAGAAATTCGGCACCGCTATGATCAAACATCGCGGCAAAATCATTGAGGTGGTCGGCGCGCGCAGCGAGAGCTATCGCGGCGATTCTCGCAAACCCGAGGTCATGGGCGCGGATCTCGCCACGGACCTGGCGCGACGGGACTTCACCATCAACGCCATGGCCATCGGCCTCAATCAGGAGCGCTATGGAGAAGTGATCGATCCATTTCATGGACTTGACGATCTGGCAGCCGGCATCATCCGGACGCCCTTGCCGCCGCAGAAAACCTTCTTCGATGACCCGCTCCGCATCATGCGCGCCATTCGCTTCGCCGCACAGCTGCACTTCGTCATCGCAGAGGACACCATGCAAGCGCTGCACGATGAACGCGAACGCTTGTCCATCATCTCCCAGGAGCGCATCACCGACGAGCTGACCAAAATCGTGGCCAGCGACAAACCTTCGTATGGTTTCAAACTTATGGATGAGACCGGCGTCCTGGAACTCATCCTGCCCGAAATCACCGCCCTCAAAGGCGTCGACCAAATCGCCGGATACCGTCACAAAGATGTATTTGAGCATACCCTCAAAGTACTCGATAATGTCGCCCGTGAATCCGGGCCCCTTGAGCTGCGCTGGGCCGCCCTCTTTCATGATGTCGCCAAACCCCAGACCAAAGAATTCAAACAAGGGTTGGGTTGGACGTTTCACGGCCATGAAGAGATCGGCGCCCGCATGATGACCGCCATCGGCAAAAGACTGCGCTTGTCGCAAGAGGTCATCGCCTACGTGCAAAAACTCATCCGCCTGCATTTGCGGCCAATACATCTGGCTGAAGAGGGGGTGACCGCTTCCGCCATCCGCCGCCTCATCTTTCAGGGCGGACAGGAGTTGGATGATCTGATCCTGTTGTGTCGGGCCGACATCACCTCGGGCAATCCCAAACGCGTCGCCAAGCATCTGCATAACTTTGATGTCGTGGTACAACGCATGCAGGAAGTGGAAGAGAAAGACAGCTTGCGCCAGTTTCAGCCGCCTGTTCGCGGAGAGGAGATCATGGCTACGCTCAACCTGCAGCCCGGCCCTCTCGTGGGTAAAATCAAAAAAGCCATCGAAGAGGCCATTCTCAACGGCGACATCGCCAACGACCATGACGCTGCATTTGAGTATATGATGCACATCAAATCCGATCTCCTGAGTGACTAAATAAACGAAACTTTTTATATCAGCCATCGTCTTAAGAATTGTTCCATTACCATTTGCGGAGGAAAAAAACATGCAAGAGGCCACCCAACCAACCGAGACGGCTGCCCAGGCCGGAACCATGAGCTTTGTTCAACGCGTCATCAACGTGTTCACAAGCCCTGGCAAAGCGTTCACTGCTGTCAAGAACAATCCCCGTTGGATTCCACCCGCGATTCTGGTCATTCTGCTGGGTGTGGTTCTGACCTTTATCATAACACCCGTGATCGTCCAGGAACAAACGGAAAAGACAACCACGCAGCTGGAAGAGCGGGGCATGAGCCAGGAACAGATCGATGAAACGCTGGAGACCAGCGGCAAATTCATGAAGTACCTGATGTACCCCAGCGCGCTCATCGGCGGGTTATTGGTGATCGTCATCAGTGCCGGCATCTGGTTGTTTGTCTCCAATACGCTGCTCGGAGGCCAGGCGAATTACAAGCAAATGCTGGAGGTGGCGGGACTCAGTTCCCTGATCACCACCGTGGGCATGTTCATCAAGGCGCCTATCATACTGGCGAAGCAGACGATGAACGTGCATTTCAGCCTGGCGACATTCCTCCCGGAAAGCTCCAGCGAAACATTCCTTTATAAATTTCTAGTCAATACCGATCTCTTTAATGTCTGGTCCATCGCGGTTTTGTGCATCGGCATTGCCGTGGTGGGCGGATTAAAGACGAAAAAGGTATGGCCCGTTGTGGTAGCTCTCCTCATTGTCTGGTATCTTGGAGTGGCTGCGTTGGGCAATCTCTTCGGACGTTAATGCCACCAGACGGATCTCATTGGGAGTAAGTCCATGAACAAAGTAACCCTCTTATTAACTCTTTTATGGTTTTCAGCCGGCGTCGTCAGCGCGCAATCGAGCGACGTTCCGGAGTTGACCTTGCAGGATTGCATCAAAATAGCCCTGGAGAACAATTCGACGCTCCGTGTCGCTCAAAAACAAGAACAGATAGCCGGCACGAATGTGACGTCAGCCACATCCGCGTGGCTGCCATCCATTAACACATCCTTCTCGTCGGGCCGTTATTTTCAGGGCGCGCGCAGGGTCAAGACCGACGTTCCCATAGGATTTGATGAATCCACCGGTCAATTTCTCTATAAACAACTGGAGATTTTTCAGGCCTCTACAGAGCGCAATTCCCACTCGGCGCGCGTCTCTCTGAACCAGAATATTTTTGATTTTGGCCAGACGTTGTACAGCATTAAATCTAACAAAGCCATCGCCCAGGCCAGTGAACAAAATGTCGTCAGCACGCGCCAGGCGGTCATCTATAATGTGAAACGGGCTTATTATGAACTGTTGAAAGCCATGCGTCTGGAAACCGTGTACCAGGAAGCCGCCGATCTGGCGCAGGAGGAAGTCAATCGCGCCCAGACCATGATGGATATCGGTATCAGTTCACAAGCGGAAGTTTTCCAGGCCAAGGTCAGCTTCGGCAATGCGCGCACCAGCCTGATCACACAAAAAAACGCGGTGGACATCGCCATAGCGCAGCTCAACAACGCCCTCGGCCGCGATCCCGGCATGCCGGTCGCCGTCAAAGAGGATCCGTCTGAACCGGTTTTCCCCGTTATCAGTTTCGACGAAGCCGTCAAGACCGCCATCCAGAACAATTCCGAACTGAAAGCGCTGAATCTCCAGGCAAAGTCGAGCCAGTATGCATTGCGCATGGCGCAATCGCGCTACATGCCCGTCATTGGCGCCAACGTCACCTATTCGCGCAACAACGATGACATCTCCCGTGTCTACACCAGCAAGCTGGATGAAGACTTCACCGCATCCCTGGGCATCGGCATGGACCTCAATATCTTTAATGGGTTTGCGGACAAAGCCAACAGTCAGCGCGCGCGGCTCAATCACCAGGTGGATTTGGAGAACCTGGCTGAGCGCAAGCGCACATTGACCGCGGAAGTGCGGCAATACTTTTTGCAGCTGCAGGCCTACAAAGATTTCATCGAGATCAATCAACAGAATATCGAGGCCGCCCGGGAGAACCTGCGCCTGCAACAGGAGAAACGCAGAGTGGGTTCCGGCACAGAACTGGAAGTGAGCCAGGCTCAAGTCGAGCTCACACGCGCCCAGGCCAATCTGGTGCAGGCGGAATATGAAGCCAAAACCGCCAAAGCCCAGTTGGAAGCAACCATGGGCATGGGTGATGTCACACACTAGATATGATTTGAAATCGTCAACCTACGGAGAAATTAAATGTCCAAGAAAGTCAAAATAATTATTGGGATAGCTGCGGTTCTGATCATTGCAGCCATGATCGTCATCAACCTCAAGAAGAGTCGCGGTGAACAGATCGAAGTCACAACCACGGAAGTCAAAACAGGCGACATCACCAAAACTGTCTCCGGTTCCGGCAAAGTGCAACCCACGACCGATGTGAATATTGCGGCGCGCATCTCCGCCGAAATCGTAAAAATCCATGTAAAAGAAGGGGATCAAGTCCGCAAAGGCCAACTCCTGGTGGAGCTGGACCGTGAGCGCTATACAGCCATGGTCGAGCAAGTGGAATCCCAGATGAGTTCAGCCCAGGCCGCGGTGAAAAAGGCCAAGGCGGATTTCGTACGCATCAAGGATTTATTTGAGAAAAACCTGTCGTCACAATCCGATCTCGACGCCGCCGAAGCCAACATGCAATCCGCATCCAGCAACCTGGATCAGGCGCGCGCCGGACTCAAACAGACCAAGGATGATCTCGGCAAAACCCGGCTCACCTCTCCCATTGAAGGCGTGGTGACCAAGATTTACAAGGAAGAAGGCGAGATCGCGGTTGGCTCGCAGTTTCAGGCCGATATCGTCATGAACGTGGCCGACCTCAATAAAATGGAAGTACTGGCGGAGATCGACGAAAACGAGGTCGTTTTGGTTCATTTGCTGGACAAAACCAGCATCGAAGTGGATGCCATCCCGGACACCATCTTTACAGGCGAAGTCACCGAGATTGCCCACATGGCCACCACCCGGGGGTCGGGCACGTCAGAGCAGGTGACCAATTTTGAGGTGACGGTCGGTGTGACCTCCAATGTCGAAAAACTGCGGCCCGGCATGTCGGCCACCGTGGACATCTCCACAGAAACCCATAAAAACGTGATCTATGTCCCCATTCAGTCGGTGACCGCGCGTGAAATCAAGTCGGATTCGTTGAAAACCAAAACAGTAAAAGACCGCCGCCAGAAGAGCGATGCGCGTCCGGAGGAGTGGGAAGATCCGGAAGCCAAACCCGCGGCCGAGCAAAAGAAAGATTTGAAAGAAGTCGTTTTTGTCATGGAAAATGGCAAAGCCAGGATGATCCCTGTCATCACCGGCATAAGCGATGATAACAGTATCGAGGTTACTTCTGGTTTAACAGAGGGGCAAAAAGTGATCACAGGCAGTTACAAAGCCCTGTCCAAACTTCTCAAGGACGGCAGCGTCGTGGTGGAAAAGAAAGCGAAGCCCAAAGGCGAAGAAAGCGATAAAAAGTGAGGATGTCTGAATGTTAATCCAGCTGGAAAAAATAGAAAAAATATATGAGATCGGTTCGGTGCAAGTTCCGGCCCTGCGCGGTATTGACCTCTTGCTTGGAAAAAATGAATATATTGCGATCATGGGGCCATCCGGATCCGGAAAATCGACCTTGATGAACATTCTCGGTTGTCTTGATACGGCCAGCAGCGGCATCTACAATCTCAACAACATCAATGTCAGCGACATGGATGATGATCAACTGGCGGAGATCCGCAACCGAGAAATCGGCTTTGTGTTTCAGACCTTTAACCTGCTGCCGCGCGCCACGGCGTTGCATAATGTCGAGCTGCCGTTGATCTACAATGGCACCTCCGCGGTACAGCGGCGCAAACAGGCCCTGGAAGCCCTGGAAAAAGTCGGCCTCGCGGATCGCGTGCACCACAAACCCAATGAACTCTCCGGCGGCCAGCGCCAGCGTGTCGCCATCGCTCGCGCACTGGTCAACCGGCCCTCTATCATCCTCGCCGATGAACCGACGGGAAACCTCGACAGCCGCACCGGCGACGAAATCATGGAGATTTTTGAGGACCTTCATGAACAGGGAAACACCATTATTCTCGTCACCCATGAGGAATACATCGCGGAACATTCAGATCGCATCATCCGTTTGCGCGATGGTCTGATCGAGCGCGACGAAGCGGTCCATAAATAGGATAATAATTCATGCGAATTCTCATTTACATGTGGGAAGGTGTGCGCATCGCATTCGACGCCCTCAAGGCGTACAAGATGCGCTCCATCCTCACCACCCTGGGCATCATCATCGGCGTGACCACAGTCATCACCATTGTCGCCTTGATACAGGGATTGAATCAGGCTTTTTCCAAAGAGATTTCCGCCATCGGCACCGATACCCTTTATATCCAAAAGTTCCCATGGGTTATGAACGATGGTGATTGGTTCAAATATCGCAACCGCAAAAACATCACCCTGGAAGAATGCGAACGTGTGCGCGAACTATCCACCATGGCCACCGCAGTCGCACCGCAGCTCGCCACCAGGCGGACCATCAAATACCAGGACAAATCGGTTGAAAGCGTCATCATATTCGGCACCAACGCCGATTATCTGATCACCGCCAATGTGGTTCCGGAATATGGCCGCTTCATGACCGATAATGATGTCGATGAAAACCGGCCCGTCTGCGTGATCGGCTGGGAAGTGGCCAATAAATTATTCGATCAGGCGGATCCGCTGGGTAAACGGGTGAATGTCGGCGGCCGCAAGTTCCGGGTTATCGGCGTGCTGGAGAAAAAGGGCTCCTTTTTCGGATTTAATCAGGACATCACCTGCGTTATTCCGATCGGCGCTTTTCAATCCGCATTTGGTGCGCAGCGCCGCTCCGTTGAAGTGGAAGTAAAAATCAAATCACCTGACCTGATCGAAGAGGCTGAATACGAATTGACGGGCATCATGCGCCGCATCCGCAAGCTGACGCCGGAGAAAGAGAACGATTTTGCCATCAACAAACAGAGCATGCTGCTGGACACCTACAATCAGCTCACCAGCACGCTCTGGGCGGTCGCCATCGGCGTGGGCGCCATCTCCCTGCTGGTGGGTGGCATCGGCATCATGAACATTCTCCTGGTCTCGGTCACGGAGCGGACGCGTGAGATCGGCGTGCGCAAAGCCATCGGCGCCCGCAAAGCGGACATCCTGTGGCAATTTCTCATCGAATCGATGATGATCTGCGCCATTGGAGTCTTTTTGGGCATCCTGCTGGCGATCGGGCTCGCCGCCCTGGTGGCAGCGACAACGCCGATTCCAGCGGCCATCACCTGGTGGGTTGCCATCCTCGGGCTCGTCTTTGTGGTCACGATCGGGCTGTTTTTTGGCATTTATCCTGCCAGCAAAGCCGCCCGTCTGAATCCAATCGAAGCGCTGCGTTATGAATAATTCTTTACGATGGAATAAAATATGCAAATAAGTGAAAGTCTGGATCTCGCGCTCTCCGCTATCCGCACCAACAAGCTGCGGTCGATGCTGACGCTTCTGGGTATCATCATCGGCGTGATGACCATCATCGCCATGCAGTCTTTGATCACCGGCTTGCGCAAAAGCATCAACGAACAGATCAGTCAGCTGGGCTCCAATGTTTTTCAGGTACAAAAATTTCCAGCCATTCAGATGGGGCATGGCGCGCGCGCCAAATACCGCAACCGCAAAAATCTCACCTATGAAGAAGGCCTGGCTGTTCGCGAACGCGTGACCGCCGCCAAATCCGTCGGCATGGAGATCTGGAATTTCGGCCACGAGCTGCGCTATCAGGACCGCAAAACGTCACAGAACATGTCGATCGCTGGCGTGACGCCTGAATTTCTCGAGAACAACGGACTGGAAATTTCCGAAGGCCGTTTCATCACCGCTGAAGATATCGAATATAATACGGCCGTGGTGATCATCGGCAATGATGTGGTGGAAAAACTCTTTCCCTTTGAGGACCCCATCGGCAAGGAGATCAAGATCAAAGGAGAGCGCTTCGAGGTCGTCGGGCTGTTTGAAAAGAAGGGCAGCGTGTTTGGCCAAAGCCAGGATAATCGCGCCGCCATCCCCTTCTTCCGCTTCGAAAAGCTGTTCGGCAAAGAACGTTCTGTGAATATCACGGTGCAAGCTGCGACAGCGTCATTGATGGAGGAAGCCACGGACCAGACCATAGGGGTGCTGCGCGCGGTGCGCAAAGTGCCGCCCGGACTGGAAAATGATTTCGAAATCTTCACCAATGACACGGTGACCGGATTTTTCGACAACCTCACTAAATATGTGCGCATCGTGGCCATCGCCATCGCCTCCATTTCACTGCTGGTCGCCGGGGTGGGCATCATGAATATCATGCTGGTCTCGGTCACGGAGCGCACCCGCGAGATTGGCATCCGCAAATCGGTCGGCGCCAAACGTTCCGATATCATGTGGCAGTTTTTGGTCGAAGCGATCGTGCTCAGTGAAGTCGGCGGAATCATCGGCATTGCATTTGGCCTGGGCATCGGTAAACTTGTGCAGGCACTGACACCGGTCCCGGCCGCGGTACCGATATGGACCGTGTTTCTGGGCCTCATTTTCTGTTCAGTAGTTGGTCTGGTTTTCGGGGTCTATCCCGCCACCAAAGCGGCCAAAATGGATCCCATTGTCGCATTGCGATATGAATAATGTCCGGAGGAGAATATGGATATCAGCAGTAAGGTAGAAAATAACGTGCTCATTCTCACCCTCACGGGTGATCTGATGGGTGGCCAGGAGAGTGTGCAGTTTAAGAAAATAGTGGATCAGGCCATTGCGGATGAGCAAATCAATGTGGCGGTGGATTTGGCGCAGGTGCAGTGGATGAACAGCTCGGGGCTGGGTATGCTCATCAGTGCACTGACCAGTTTGCGCAGCAGCGGCGGTGATTTGCGGCTGGCGAACTTGTCGGAACGGATTCGCCGCCCTCTGGAAATCACGCGTTTGGACACCGTATTTCAACAATTCAAATCAGTCAGTGAAGCCATAGGCAGTTATAAATAGAGGAGTGTGACATGACTCAGATGAGCCGGGAGGAAATCATCAAAAAAATTCGCTCGGGTGAATCCCTTGCGGATATCAATCTAAGAGGAGTGGATCTCTCCTATGAATCACTCAAAGGCGCCAATCTGTCCGGTCTTGATTTGAGCGAAGCGCATCTGCAGAATTCCAATCTGGAGGGCGTCAACCTGCAAGGCGCCGTTCTTGAAAAAGCCTTTCTCTTTGGCGCCAACCTGCTCAAAGCCAATCTCGACGGTGCAAATCTCACGGAGGCCAATCTGCAAGATTCAAATCTGGATGATGCTTCCTTGAAAAAAACCATTCTGGTGCACACCTCTCTGTTCGGTTCCAGTATGGAAAAAGCGGATCTCCGCGGCGCCATCCTGACCAAGGCCCGCATGAAACGTGCCAACTTGCGTCACGCCAAGCTGGATCATGCGCAGCTGCAAAATGCCCATCTGGAACGCGCAGACCTCAGCAATGCCTCTTTCAAGGAAGCGGATCTCACCCAGGCATCGTTCACCAACGCCACTTTCGTCAAGACCGATTTCTCCGGAGCGATCACCGAAGGTGCGATTGGACTCTCGTAGTATCTTTCCCCGAATATCGCTTTTTAACGGCAATGCCCCGGCCAAGGCCGGGGCATTTTTCGCTTGCATCTCAGTCCATTTGATCGTATCTTTTTTAACTTGACTTGAGCACCGCCGATGCGAACTCTGCCGGGCGGTTTAGGGATAGAACTGGCTAAAAACTCCAAACCCGTCTTATGATGTCTTTCGATCAAACCATTGCCCAACTGAATCAGGCCATCCAGAAGAGATTGGCGTCGCTGGTAAATCAGGAGCGGCCGCTATCTCTGTATGAACCGATGCGCTATGCCCTGGCGCAACCGGGGAAACAACTGCGTCCGGTTCTCCTGCTCTTGTGCGCCGAAGCAGTTGGCGGCACCCGAGACAACGCTCTGGATGCTGCGGCCGCTATCGAAGTGGTCCACAATTTCACCCTGGTCCACGATGACATCATGGATCATGATGAACTGCGCCGCGGCCGGCAAACGGTGTACCGGCGCTGGGACGAAAACGTTGCCATCCTGGCCGGCGATGCACTACTGGTTCTGGGATATCAGTTGTTGTCACAGACCGACCCCCGCCTTTTGCCCGTTCTCCTGAAGATTTTTTCCAAATCCATTCTGGAAATCTGCGAAGGTCAGGCACTGGACAAGGAATTTGAAGGACGCGAGAATATTTCACTCGCGGACTATTTTCAGATGATCGAGAAAAAAACCGGGAGATTATTTGAACTGGCCTGTGAAGCCGGCGCCATCCTCGGTAACGGCACCCCACAACAAATCCTGGCCTGTAAACAATTTGGCGCTCAATTGGGCCGCGCTTTTCAACTGCAGGACGATCTGCTCGATGTGACAGGTGACGAAAAGACGATCGGCAAAGATGTCGGGAGTGATCTGAAAGAGGAAAAAAACACGTTTTTGATGATACATGCCCGGTCCCATGCCACCCCACAACAACGCGAACAGCTGCAGGAGCTCTGCGCGCGCCACCTCCAGGAACAGGAAACGCTTCAGGAGATCATTTCGACCTTTTCTGAAATCGGAACCCTGACCGCTGCACAGCGAGAGATCGATGCCTCCATGGCCGATGCCCGCAAACAGCTGCAAGCACTGCCCGCCTCTGCGGCCAAATCCAACCTGGAACAGCTCATCCAAAAAATAGTGACCCGTAATAAATAGCTAAAAGAGACGCCAGGGGGCCGACAAGAGATGGCAGATGTGATCCTGCGGATGGGTTCCCCTGGCCACTTCCATCGGCGGCATGGCCGTGCGTTTTTTGTTTCCGGGCCTGCGGGCGAACGAATCGATGACCATTCTCTTGAATAGTTTGATGCGCAGAATTTCCTTATATCCCGAAAACTGAACGTTCTCGCCCAACCGTACATGATCCATCCTGATCCGATAGATGCCCCGATTCAGGTAATTAATGGCCCGGCGTTTATGGCCGCATTCCAGACTCAAGGCCGCTAACGAAAGATAATAAAGCATGTGTAAAATAGGTGCCATCTGCCGGAAACGCAGGCAGGAGGCCGAGGTTGATGTCGAAGCCAATTTGACAATGGAAAGACAATGATGCACATCAAAGGCACAAGCCCTGAAATCGCCCATTTTAAGATAAGCCAGGGCGCGGGGAAAATAGCAGAGCACTTCCTGAATCAATCGTTTAAAATCAAGCTCTTCCGTCGTTGTGCCGCATCCCGCTCCTTCGGCATTTTGCGGCTCAGATGCAGCGTGTTGCCGGGAGGAATAATGACCGCGCACCACGAGATCATCAGGCCTGCCTTCCATAGCGAGACGATAAAAAATAACATCATCCAGACTGATCTGCAACCGCGCTCTCACACCCGCGATCTCAAGCTGCTCCACATGCATCTGTGAGGTAATTTGCAGCCAATATTTTATGATCGGTTCTATCTCGCAGATCATCACGATACCTTTGCACATCGCCTTTCATAATTCTGCAGACACTTTTGAACTATGCTCATGCAAAAAGGGGGCCAGTTATTGTGCAAAAAATCACTTTTTGTCAATATCGTATAATTAACTGTTTTATTGTTAATTAACTACCCCTTGCCCGCCGACTGTGTTATTCGGGCGTTATTTTTTAATAGGTCATTTCGCGATATTTTACCGCTATTTTCGTGAAATGACCACAATTCCCAAAAGCCCGTTGAAAATTCCTTGAGAATGCTTATTTTTATTGTAAATTTATCTTATCCTGATTTTTTCACCGCTGAAAACGCAGAGATCCGCAAAGAACAGAAAAACATAAAAATGGCATCGATAACAGTAAGTCGGGTTGCAATGGAATCCAAATCAAAGCTTGCCCGATAATCCCATTTAAAACCGCTCGGCAGCCCTGGCGCGCCCGGCAGTTTATCAAGAGAACAGGTTATAAGAGAGAACAACGCGTTCGTTTGCAGCAATAAGGCTGCCTCAGGAATAGCAAAGGTCAAACAAAGGTCTGCCATGAAACCAAAACACCTGCTCCTCATTCTCATTTTCAGCTTGTGCGCTCATTATTCTCAAGCGATCGAAAAAAAGAGACTCTCCATTGCTGATTTCGACACCTGGAAGTCACTTGAAGATATTGAGATTTCTAAAAATGGCGCCTGGCTGCTCTATTCCGAAACACCGCAGGAAGGAGACGGCCGCCTTTTCATTCAGCACACCTCCCTGGATACAGCCCATATCCTTCCGCGCGGTTATAAAGCCAAATTTTCCATGGATGAATATTGGGCCATCGCTCTCATCAAACCGCCTTTTCAGGACACCCGAAAAGCAAAAATAGACAAAAAGAAAGAACCCGATCTGCCCAAGGATTCTCTGGCGATCATCCGCCTGAAGCCGTTACAGATCGATAAATTCGCCCGCGTCAAATCATTTCAGCTTCCGGAGAAAAAGGGCGGCTGGGTGGCTTTTCAGCTGCATCAGAGCGGCAAAAAGGACAGCGCCAGGACGACCCTGAAAGATGCATGGCAGGACGACGAAGACGCGGCCAAGGAGAACAAAAGCGACAGCGGCAGCACGCTGATCATTCATAAACTGAGCAGCGGCCAACAGTGGCAACTTCCCCACGTCCTGGAATTCCGTTTCGATAAAACCGGCTCCTGCCTCCTCTTCTCCACAGCGAAAAATGATTCTCTGCCCGCGGGCGTATTCTGTTTTTCAACGGCGCACGAAAATATTGACACCCTCACGCATCAAAACGGACACTATAAGAATCTCACCTGGGATGAATCAGGCGACCATGTAGCCTTTATCGCTGATTTTGATACATCCAAAAACAAACAAAGATATTTTCAACTATTTGTCTGGCGCCCCGGCAGCAAACGAGCGCAATTACTCGCCGGCACATCGATCGCGGGCTTGCAGCAAGACTGGCAGATTAATCCACATCAGGAGATGCGTTTTACCCAGGATGGCAGCGCGCTCTTCTTTTCAACCATGCCCATCCCGCCTGCCGAGGACACGTCGCTGGTCGAGTTTGAACAGGCCAAATTGGATATCTGGAATTGGCGGGACCCCCTGCTGCAAACACAGCAGTTAAAAGATCTTGACAAAGAACTTAAAAGAGGCTATGACGCCGTCATCCGCAGCGACGGGGGAAGTCTCATCCAGCTCGCGGACGAAACCATGCCCGAGATCAAAACCGCCTCCGCAGGCACGCCGCAATACTGCCTGGGGTTGTCCGATCTGCCCTATCGCAAACAAATGTCATGGGAAGGTGCAACCCGCCACGACGTCTGCGCCATCCGGCTCAAAGACGGCCACCGCACCCTGGTGGCGCGGGAGATTCGCGGTCCCGTGGACATCTCCCCGTTTGGCCGCTACATCTACTGGTTCGATGAAAAAATACAACAGTGGTTTTCCTATGATATAGCTTCGCAAAAAACGCATCAGTTGACCGCGACTCTGAAAACAGCGCTCGGCGATGAACTCAATGACGTTCCGGATTACCCTCGCGGCTATGGTGCCATGGGATGGAGCGAAAACGATGAGCATTTTTATATTTATGACCGTTTCGATATCTGGCAGCTCGATCCGCAAAACAAGACCGCGCCCCTCTGCCTGACCGGCGCCACCGGCCGGCGCGATCAACTGCGCTTCCGCTATGTAAAGCTCGACCCTGAAGAAAAATTTCTCGACCGGGGGAAATCCCTCCTGTTCAAAGTCTTTGATGAAACGAGCAAAAAAGAAGGTTTTTACCGCATGATCCTGCAAAATCCGGGTTCTTTGCGGCCGTTGTTGCTGCAGGACTATACGTTTGATCGCATCACAAAAGCCAAAGAAGCGGATAAGTACCTGTTCTGTCGCGGTTCGTTTCAGGAATTTCCGGATCTGTGGTTGAGCGACGCCTCCTTCTCAATGCCGCGCAGGATCAGTCACGCCAATCCCCAGCAGCGTGAATTCTATTGGGGCACAGTGGAATTGCTTCATTGGCGCTCGGAGGACGGCATACCCCTGGAGGGGCTGGTTTACAAGCCCGAAGATTTTGATTCAACACGTCAATACCCCCTGATTGTATACTTTTATGAGCGCAATTCGCAACTGCTTAACCGCTATCAGGAACCGCGTCCCAGTCCATCGACCATCCGGCCCTGTTTTTATACCAGCCGGGATTACATGGTTTTCATTCCCGATATTGTCTATGAAGAAGGCCATCCGGGCGAGAGCGCTCTCAAGTGCATTGTGCCGGGCGTGCTGGAACTGATAAAAACCGGGAATGTGGATCCGCAACGGATCGGGCTGCAGGGCCAAAGCTGGGGCGGCTATCAGGTGGCCTTTTTGATCACGCGCAGCAATCTCTTCCGCTGCGCCATGGCGGGGGCGCCTGTTTCCAATATGACCAGCGCCTATGGCGGCATCCGCTGGGAGTCGGGATTGAGCCGCATGTTTCAATATGAACGGTCGCAGAGCCGCATCGGCGGCACGTTGTGGGAAAAACCCCTGCTCTATCTGGAAAATTCGCCCTTGTTTCGCCTGCCGGATGTGCAAACACCTTTGTTGATCATGCACAACGACGGCGATGGCGCCGTGCCCTGGTATCAAGGCATCGAACTCTTTGTCGGTTTGCGCCGGCTTGAAAAACCCGTGTGGCTGCTGAATTATAACGGCGAAAAACACAACCTTGAGCAGCGCCAGAATCGCAAGGATTTGAGCCGCCGCATGCAGCAGTTTTTCGATCACTATCTCCAGGGTGCTCCCGAACCAGCGTGGATGAAACACGGGGTGCCCGCGACCATGAAAGGCAAAGCGTGGGGATTTGAAACAGAGTAATTTTTATGAGGGACTTTTAATATCATGAATCATTCAAGCAAACGCGTTGCCGTGGCCATGAGCGGCGGCGTCGACAGCTCGGTCGCCGCCTTGCTGCTGTTGCAGCAGGGTTATGACGTTTTGGGGGTGACCATGGTGCACATGGTTGATGCCTCCTTGTATTCAACGCCCCAGGGCGTCAGCAATCGCGCCGCCGAGGACGCGGCCGCCGTCTGCCGGCACCTCGGCATCCGTCACGAGATCATTGACTTGCGGCAGATATTCTCGCAACAGGTCATCCAAAAATTCCTCGACGAATATCTCGCAGGGCGAACGCCCAATCCCTGTGTATTCTGCAACAGGATGATCAAGTGGGGAGAGCTGGCACAATGGGCCCATAACCAGGGAGCTGCTTTTTTCGCCACCGGGCATTATGCGCGTATCGAACTACAGCATGAGCGCTTTTGTTTGCGCAAGGGCGCCAATCTGGCCAAGGATCAGTCCTATGCCCTGTGGCGGCTGACGCAGGAGCAGCTCGGCTGTACGCTGTTTCCATTGGGCGAGCTGGCAAAAGAAGAGGTGCGGCGGCTGGCCCGGGAAGCGCTTCTGCCGGTGGCCCATAAATCGGAGAGCCAGGATATCTGCTTCATCCCGGATGATGATTATCCGGGTTACATCTGCCGGGCGTTATCTGCGACGGATGTGAAGATTGAGGAAGGCGAGATCGTCGATCAACACGGGCGGGTTGTGGGCCGGCATCGCGGCTATCCATTTTATACCATTGGCCAGCGCAAGGGATTGGGCGTCGCCCTGGGCCATCCGGTTTATGTGACGCGCATCGATGTGGAGAAAAACCGGATCGTCATCGGTGAAAAAACAGATCTAATGAAGAACGGATTGGTGGCGGATTCGGCAAACTGGATCGCCGTGACCGAGCCGCCGCCGGATAAAGCCTTTGAGGCGCGGATCCGCTACAAGGATCCGGGGTATCCCTGCCGCATCGAATCGGTTCAGGGTTCCTCATTTACGTTACGTTTTCTCGAACCGCGTCCGGCGATCACGCCCGGGCAATCCGCCGTGATTTACGACGGCGACCTCGTGGTGGGCGGCGGCATCATTCAACGGGCGATATAAAACGGCTATTTCCGCACCAGATCATAGACCCGCACAAAATCAACAAGCCAGAAATCGGGCAGCGTCGCAGCGGCGATATTGCCCGCCCAGGTGCCCACTTCATCCGACAGCTTGATATACAGCGGCGCCTGACACACCCCGCCCGCGCTGGTGCGCCAGGTCTCCACACCGTCCACATAAAAAACATACTGATTTGCAGACCACCATACGCCATACGTGTGAAAGCCACTGCGGATGCCGGGAACTGTCGGCTGTTTGTAAGCGGACTGGTGCGCCGCGCCGTAGCCATCCCAATGCAGGGTATGGAAGAGGACATCATCATAGGGTGAGATTTTTTCCATGATATCAATCTCCGTGCCGTCGCGGCCCTGATTGCCAACGGTTCCAACCAAATCGTTGAACAGCCAGAATGCCGACCAGTGGCCGGGCTGCTTCTGCAATTGGATGCGAGCCTCGAAAAAACCAAACGCTTTTTCAAAACGGCCGCGGCTGCGTATGGCGCCATCGATATAGCGCTTTTTAACCGCATCATAATACGTCGTCATGACCAGATTGCCCTGGCCATCCAGTTTGGCGGCATCGGCGCGCCAATAGCCGTCCCGCCGCGGCTGATCCTCGCCCGGCGCCACCCAGGAAACATGTTCCCACTTGGCCGCATCAAGGGTGGTGCCATTGAACTCATCGTGCCATACGAGCTCCCATGTCATGGAATCAGCCAATGCCGGTAATATCGATTGAGCCAATTCCGGTGGTTCCGATTGCAGCGGATTTTTCCTCTCCAGATTTTTATCACAACCAGCATTGAGGGCTATCAGAAGCAGTAGCGCCGCCACAAAAACAGGTGTTGCATAATGCATTGCGTTCCTCCGCGTTCCTAGCGGTGATCAAATCAGTTCAGAAAAGACAAAAAAAAGGCGCCTGCTTTAGAACAGGCGCCTTTGCAAAAGACAGAAATTTATTTGGTGCGGGTGAAGGTGATACGGCGGTTTTGCTGCCGTCCTTCCGCGGTATCATTGCTCGCCACCGGGCGGTCCGGGCCCATGCCCTTGGCCACCATGCGGCTGGCATCGATGCCTTTATCCTGCAGGTATTTGCACACCGATTCAGCGCGCGACTGGGAAAGCTTCAGATTCGAGGCACGACTGCCCTTGCTGTCCGTATGTCCCTGCACTTCAACAGAGATTTCAGGATTCTCGAGCAGGGTTTTGGCAACCTTGTCCAGGGTCTCTTGCGAGGCTGCCTTGATCTTGGCACTGCCTGTGTCGAAAACGATGCCTTCGAGAACGATTTCAGTGCCGACAGCACCTTTTATCTTTTCTTCGGTTTCCAGATCATCATTGGCATCCAGCGGATTGGTGCCGCGTTTCACTTCGACGCCGTCCGGAACCGTTCCGGTATCGCTGTCCGCATTGGACGGATTGGTTTTGTATTCCAGCACCTCTTGTTTATCCGTCAAGCCATCACCATCGGTATCTGGCTTGAGCAGCGAGGTGTTGTATTTCTTCGCTTCATCTCCATCCATCAATCCATCGCCGTCACTGTCCATGGCCAGCGGATTGCTTTTGAATTTGTTGACTTCATCGCCGTCGCTCAAGCCATCGCCGTCGCTGTCCGCTTTGAGAGGATTGGTTTTGTGGGTGACTATTTCGTCATTATCGGAAAGGCCATCGCCATCGCTATCCGCTTTGTTGGGATCGGTCTGGAATTTTTGCACCTCGAGGGCATCGCTGATTCCGTCACCATCGCTATCGGATTTATAAGCGTTGGTCTTGTATTTCTTGATTTCTTCGCCGTCACTGAGGCCTTCGCCATCACTGTCAGGGGCCAGTGGATTGGTTTTGTAGAGGTTATACTCCTCTGAATCCGACAGACCGTCGCCGTCGCTATCGGCCAGCTTGCGGTTGGTACCCAGTTCATTTTCAAGTTTGTTGCT
>CAUJEL010000205.1 GCA_963169875.1 Candidatus Zhuqueibacterota bacterium | reverse complement strand
GTCGGCGGTGACCGGGTCGGAGCTCCAGGTGTAGGTCAGGGCGGTTTCGCCGGTTGCCGGGTCGACGTGGATCATGCGCGGCAGGTTGCCGTACCAGCTCTGAAAGTCCATGGTGTTATCATCGACTTTGGTGCCGGGGGTCTGGGCAAACGCTGCTGCTACGACCGCAAAGGTGAGTAACAAAGCGAGAGCAAGTTTCTTCATTTTTTGTCTCCTGTGATGGGTTAAAAAAATGGGACTGCTTGAGATACGGTTAAAGTAGAGATAGAATCAGGTCGTCACCTCCTTATTTCGGGTTGGTAATTTTTGAATTAATCATGGGTAGATAGAGATCAGAGAGAGTGTGTGGGGTAAATGTGCGCTGCAAGCTCATGTGCACCCTGTCTTTGCTAAAACAAGTTTTTTTTGCAACAAAACATTCTGAGTAATGTAGATATTATAACTCTTTTTGTCAAGTAATAATTTGAAATTTTTGCTAAAAAAAAAGCTTCATTCAATATTAATCAGGTCGGTCTTATACAAGGGAAACCATGCTTTGGATGAGAGGAGCCGGAAAATGACTATTCAAAAAATATTCGCACTGCGCGCAGGATTCTGTGCTGGCCCGGCTACAAAATTCACATGCCTTCACCAGAAGGGTGAAAGCAGAGGAGTTCAACGCGGTCGCTGACAACGAATCTAAGTACATCCCGGATTCTCTGTTAACGTGACCTTTATATATACAGTATGTTCACCACAATGGAAAATTCAGATGAGCGCAGTGCGATCGCTGACGGTGAATCTGAGTACCTGTCTGAAGGGCGCCGATCTCTCAGTATCCTGCATGTTTCATCGTGATTTCCTTTGCAAATTCCGCGCATCCAATCAATCGGGAAAGCGAGCACGATGTCTCATTTCAGCACGGTGACAAAATGGTTAGTTCTTTTGGCTTTAATAAAAATCATGAATTATCTCTTGACTCGTATTGATTTTATTAGTAAACTCTGTTAGTTTGATTATAAAAAAAACTAACTGTGCTAATCCTTCTCGTGGAGCAGTCCTGAATTCTATGAAGTCTTTGATTCGGTGGTTCCGATACCGTTTTTTTCTTTCCGGCGCCATGTTATTCGTCCTGTTCTTTTATCCCTGCACCGCGTCTGCCCTGATGGACTCCACGGTCGTGCGTATTTTCGACGATCAAATGATCCATTTCGGCGATGCAGCAAGCTATGAAACCGCCGATATAAAAGCCGAGGAGGGGGGACGCATCATTCGCCGCAAAATAAGATTGCCTTCCTTCTCACAGCCGATGCGCATCAAAGCCCGCTTGCTCATCTACTCCACCATTCAGCCTGGTGGCAGCGGCGGCGACCCCTGGGACCGAGCCGGATCGGTCCTCCTTTCCACGCCCGGCATGGCCCATATCGAACTGCTGAAATTCATCACCGGCTTTGGCGGCCGCTCCGAGCTCTATGAAGACGTCACCAGCCTGAGCCCCCTGCTCCAGGATTCTGTCGTCATTCGCGGTTTCGTCGATACCTGGGTCTCGCCGGCCTGGAAAATGACTTTTGATCTCATCTTCAAACCCGATACCACCCTGCAACCCGCCACCTGGGCCAATGGCATCTATTACACCTGGGGCATGACGGCACCGGACGTAACCAACGATTCACCCTCTGTTCGCATCAATATCCCGCCCCGGGGTGAACGGGTCGTGCTCAATTATTTCACCTCCGGCCACTGTACCGATGGCAGCGGCGCCGATGAATTTGTGAGCAAAGATAACGTGATCTTTGTGGATGGCATTGAAGTGCACCGCTATAAACCCTGGCGCACAGACTGCCGCCAGTTCCGCAGCGTTAATCCCTTTTCGGGCCGCTGGGGCAATACCTGGTCCTCGGATCTCAGCCGCAGCGGCTGGTGCCCCGGCGATATCGTCCATCCTGTGCAGCTGGATCTGTCGGCGTCTCTTGCGCCAGGCCCGCATGTGATCCGCTTCGCTGTTGAAAACATCCGGCCGCAGGATAACAGTGGCATCGGCTACTGGCGCGTCTCTTCCTTTTTGAGCGGTGCCGGCTCACTCGCCGGCTGGTCTGCGGACCGGATTCAGCTCTCTCTCGAAAATGAAAAGGTCCATGCCACCAGCACTCAGGTGCCACTGCGGATCGACCTGGCAGACGCCAGCGGTTTTCCCGTGTTCCTCGCTACGGCCGAAGTCCTTGTGAGCGCCGAAGCAGACAGCCTGCTTTTCTCCAGCGATGGTCTGGTGTGGAGCAATCCCTTCCTGTGCACGGTTGCCAATGGCACTGCGCAGGTATGGATGAAAAGCAGTCTCGCTGACACCTTCACGGTGAACGTCGCGGCCGCCAATGGATCCACGCTGTCGCCTGCTGCGGCGGTGCAAGTCGTCTATTATGATTTCGAAGTCAAGCCGGGTGAGACCAACCTGGCCCGTGCCGGCATCGCCAGCGCAGATTGCGAGTGCAATAAAACGACCGAAAATGCCCGGAAAGCCATCGACGGGCTGTTGTCCACCAAATGGTGTTGCAACAACGGCGTTCCCGACTGGCTCACCGTGACTCTGCCCGATTCGCAGCTGATCAACTACTTTGTCATCCGTCACGCCGGCGCCGGCAAAGCGCCTGCCGGTGATCCGGGCGCAGACGACAATGCCGGCCAGAATTCGCAAAATTTTAATATTCAAGTCATGGATTCAACTGGAGCCTGGACCGATGCAGTGCAAGTGCTTGATAATCCAGCCACGGATGCGGGCAGTGTCTCCTATCACGCCCTGGCCCAGGCGCTCAGGACGGACAAGATCAGGCTCTATCTGGCCAGGCCGGATGTGAGCCGCATCTATGAATTTGAATTTTACCATCGCGATGCAACCCCTGTTTCGCTTCAAGCGGGCGACGAAATCGTTGCGCCGGATTCGTTCACGCTCTCGGCCAATTATCCCAATCCCTTCAACCAGAGAACGCAGTTTCAGGTTTTCATCCCTGCGTTCGCCCGGGTGCAGGTTTCCATCCTGAACCAGCGCGGCCAGCTGGTCGCTCATCTACTGGATGGCGCCCTGCCGCGCGGGTTTCATACTCTGCATTGGGATGGCAAAAACCTGCAGAACCAAACCGTGGCTTCCGGCGTCTATTATATCAATGGCCGCATGACTGGACCAGGTGGTCAGCGTCACATGCTGGTTCGCGCCATGAGTTATATTCGTTGATATCTAACACGAGGTATCCGCCATGAGGCATTTCTTTTTCATCTGCATGCTATGCCTGTCATCCCTCATTCAAGCTGCCCTCGCGGTCGATGCACCCAAACTGCCCTTCGCGCCCAAGCACTATCTCTGCTTCCGCGTCAGCACGCCCATCGACATCGACGGCCAGTTGACCGAAGCAGCCTGGCAAAATGCACCCTGGACGGATGCGTTCGTCGACATCGAAGGCTCGCTGCGTCCCCAACCGCGCTTCAAGACGCGCGCCAGGATGCTCTGGGATGATGCCCACCTATACGTTGCCGCTGAACTGGAAGAACCCCATGTCTGGGCGAATTTGAAAAATCACGATGATATTATTTTTTATGATAATGATTTCGAAATTTTTATCGATCCCGATGGCGATACCCACCGCTACTTTGAACTGGAGTTGAACGCCTTTGCCACCCATTGGGACCTCTTCCTGGACAAGCCCTATCGCGATGACTGCAAACCCCTTTTCTTTTGGGATATTCGCGGTCTGAAAAAAGCGGTGACGGTTCAGGGCACCATCAACGATCCCGGTGATATCGACCAGGGGTGGACCGTGGAATTGGCCATCCCGTGGGCGGTGCTCAAAGAGCAGGCACCTGAGGGCCGCGGGCCAGTTCCCGGTGAGCAGTGGCGCATCAATTTCTCACGCGTCGAGTGGCGGGTGCATGTTGAAGAAAATGGTTACAAGAAAGATATCAATCCGGAAACGGGCAAGTCCTTCCCCGAAGATAACTGGGTCTGGTCGCCCCAGGGCATCATCAATATGCATTATCCGGAGATGTGGGGATTCCTGCAATTCTCAGATCAGGAGGCTGGTGCCGGCACAGGGGCATTCAGTGTGAATCCTGAAGAAGAAATAAAATGGATTTTGCGGCAGGTTTATTACCGGCAAAGGTCTGTCCAAAAACAAACCGGCCGATTTGCCAAAAGCTGGAAAGCGCTGGCGCTGTCCCTGAAGCCTGTCGCAGGATACCAGTGGCCGGTGAAAATGGCGGCAACAGAGAACCTGTTTGAAGCCTGCCTGCAGGATGAATCCGGCGACATCAGCTGGCACATCCGTCAGGATGGACTGGTCTGGAAAAAAGACCGTCGCACGAGTGAAAATTAGATCCTGGAGTCATACATGAAGAACGCGACCGTTATTTTAGTGAGGAGAAAATCGTTGTATGAAGTACGGTGATTTTCGTCCGGACGGCAAGGAATTTATAATCCATGATGTGGCCACTCCGAGTCCATGGATTAATTATTTATACAACAGCAGCTATTTTGCCACCATTTCCAATAACGGCGGCGGGATCAGTTACTTTCGGTCCCCGTTGCACGGACGCGTCACCAGATACCGCATCAACGATGTCCCCCATGATCGTCCTGGAAAATATATCTATGTCAAGGACGAAGAGAGCGGAGAATTATGGAGTCTGACCTGGCAGCCGGTGGGCTGCCAGCGCGAAGCGTATCGGGTGCACCACGGCTTTGGCTATACGCGCGTCGAGTCTGAACTTTTTGCCATCCATTCAGATCTGCTCTATTTTGTGCCGCTGGATGATCCTCTCGAAGTCTGGCAGGCTGTGCTCAAGAACAACAGCGACCGGCCGCGGCGTCTCTCCGTATATGGCTATGTCGAATTTGCGCTGGGCCATGCTCTGATCGATCTGATCAATCAGTGCGATGATCAGCATTTTAACCGTGTTTTCTACGATGCGGGTGTGCACGGGGTATTCGCTACCAAGACATACTGGGTGACACAGTCCCGCGGCACTCAGCACCAGGAGAATCAGGAATGGGATCAATGGGCCTTTTTCACGGTCAATCATCCGGTCGCTGCCTATGAGACACTGCGCGAGCGTTTCATAGGATTGTACCGCAATGAAAATAATCCGCTGGCCATCGCGGAGAACCGGCTCTCCAGTCA
>CAUJEL010000204.1 GCA_963169875.1 Candidatus Zhuqueibacterota bacterium | reverse complement strand
TATATTAGAAGGTGAGTGAGCCGTCCCGCCACGACGTTTACTCACCTTTTAAGCATGGAAAATTAAATACAGAGGAACTGCCCTTGAAAATCATCAAGGTCTTGACGTTGACTGCTTTTTTGCTTTGTACGGTACAGCTGTGGTCGCAGATTCCAGCTCCAAGCACGCAGGTCGAAGCCATTGGTATGGGTGCCATCACCTATAACGATGTGACAGCCGCGCGCGACCGGGCGCTGGACGATGCGAAGCGAAAAGCGGTCGAAAGTGTTTTGGGCACTTTTATCGACTCACAAACCCGGGTCGAAAATTATCAGGTGATGGAAGATCGCATCCTCTCCTGGACCCGCGGTTACGTTCGCAATTTTCAGGTCCTCAGCGAAGGCAGGAAATCGGATGACACGTACGAAATCCGCATGCTCGCCACGGTGGACCAGGGTAATCTGCAAAAAGATTTGCAGGCCGTGCAAGATCTGATTCAAAGCATGGGCAATCCACGCGTCATGTTTTTGATCGATGAGCAAAATATCGGCGAGACCTGGGATCGCTATCACTATTTCGATGTCGATATGACCGCCTCCGAAACGGCCATGATGAACAAGTTCCTTGAAAAAAATTTCCAGGTTGTGGATCCAGGCACTGTTCGTCAGAATAAGGAACGGGACGCGGTGTTAGCCGCCATCAATGGCGATACCAAGGCCGCCGCGAGCCTGGCAACAACCCTGGAGGCCGAAGTCGTGATCACCGGAAAGGCACTGGCCAAGGTGGCTACCGGAGTGAATCTCGGTGGCATGAAATCATGCCAGGCCACGTTGACCGCCAGAGTCATCGATGCCGATGTCGGCACGGTGCTCGCAACCGGCAGCAAGACCGCGGCTTATCCTCATATCGACGAGGTGGTGGGAGGGACCAAAGCCATTGAGAAAGCTGCCAACCAGTTGACCGATGAACTCATCGCCAAAATATTGGAGAAATGGCGCAGCCGCGTCTATGGCGCTGCAACGGTAAAGCTATTGGTGACCGGTTTGGCCAACTATAACGATGCCGTCACTTTCCGCGGCGCGCTGAGCTATGCGGCTCGCGGCATCAAAGCGGTCAATCAACGCAATTTAACCGGGGCAACCGCAGAATTCGATGTGCAGATCCAGGGGACCGCGGATCAACTGGCCCGAGAACTGGATCAGCGTCAGGTTGCCAAATACAAGATGTCCGTCACCGGTGTCACCGCCAATAAGGTCACCCTGAGAGTCGATCACGGCAATGAATCAGCCGCATCTGATTCGACGGTTCAATAGCGCATACTGTGGACGTCGATCAAACAGAAATTGAATTAGTGCCTAAATTTTGAGGTGTATGATGCATTCCAAGAAATATTTTACGGCGATTGTCGCACTCTTGCTCTGCCTGGTCCTGCTGACATCCGCTGCCTTTAGCGAGGATGTGCAAGTTAAAAAGCGTGTGGCGGTGTTTTCATTTCAGGACAAAACCGATGGCTCACATCATTGGTGGAGCGGTGTTTCTGTCGGTGAAGGCATGTCGGACATGCTGATCACAGCCCTGGTCAAGAGCGGCCGCTATCAGGTGATGGAACGGGGTGAAATACAAAAAATCCTCGATGAACAGAGCATGGGGCAATCCGGTGTGGTGACTCAGGAAAGTGCAGCCAAAGTCGGCCAGATGCTGGGCGTTGAACTGGCCGTGTTTGGCGCGGTAACCGAATTTGGCTGGGCTGAAGGCAATGTCGGCGGCAGTTTGGCCAAAAAAGGTTTGGGATTGGGCGTCAAAACCTCTTCAGCAACCGTCGCCGTGGATGTGCGCATGGTCAATACCTCCACAGGTGAAATCATCGCGGCAGAAGATGTCCGCAAGCAGGAATCCAAAAAAGGCCTCTCGGTCAGCACTGAAAAATTTGATTTCGATAACCGTGACAAATTCGACGAATCCCTGGTCGGCAAGGCGACGCGGCAGGCGATTGATACCATTGTTGAGATGATTGACAGCAACATGGAGAAAATTCCCTGGCAAGCCAAGGTCATCAAGGCAGATGCCACGGTTTATATCAACGCTGGCGCCAGCGTTGGACTGCAAGTAGGCCAGGAACTCAACGTGTTTCGCGCTGGAGAGGAGTTGGTCGATCCGGATACCGGCATTTCCCTGGGCTCTGAAGAGACCAAGGTGGGTACCATCAAGATCACCAATAACAATGTTGGCAATGGCAAGGCTTCGATCTGTGCAATTGTCTCGGGATCCGGTTTTCAACGCAACGATATCGTGCGGATGAAATAGTCCGCTCGCAGGTCCTGCCAACTTCACAGGAGGAGCTGTTTCTATCTGGACAACTCCTCCTTTGTTTTAGACCATTCCGGAGTTAATTATGGAAAATCTGAAAAGGCATCACAGGGTGTGGGCTTTGTTCATTTGCATCGCAATGACATTTTTACTGGCCTCCAGCGCCCCGGCTGCCGTCATCGGGCAGGTTTCCTTTCTTTTGGGAGGACCCGGCGACATCGAGATATTGACCATCGGGAACAAGACCGCAAAACCGGCTGCCCTGAAAATGCCGGTGCAATCAGGGGATATTGTGACCACCAAACCAGAATCCCGATGTGAAATAACCCTGCAGGATGGCGCTATCATTCGTATCGGCGAAAACAGCACTTTTCAATTCAATGAGGCTACTCTCAAAAAAACGAACCAGAAAGTCAAAGCAGAACTCTCTGGCGGAAAAGTATGGGTTAATTTGTCACAGGCGGTGAGCGGCAAAAAAGATTTTCAGATCAAGGCGCCTACCGCGGTTTGCGCCGTGCGCGGGACGATTTACCGCATCGAAGCCGATAGCGCAACTACCTGTGTGGTCTATGATGGCGCTGTCGCTGTAGGTCCTGTTGGATTATGGGGCAAATCAACACCAAAATCGTTACGCTCCGGTCCGCCACAACAGGTGCCGGGCCCCACGCAGATCCCGGGGCCCTATGAGGTATCTCTGCAGCAATGGCAGCAGATTGTCAAAGGTTTCCAAATCACCGTGCGAACAGACGGCAAGTACGCCAAATCCCGATTTGATGAAAAACGCGATGCTGATAATGACTGGGTAAAATGGAACAAGGAATTGGACGCGAAAGAAAACCAGTAAATGATGAACGCCGACAAACCGAAATATGAACTTTTTGAGATACTGTTTCTCGTCTCTCTCACCATCCTGCTAGGATTGTTTTTTTACGCGATGAGACTGGCGCTTATCCCGCCCTTTCTCGTCTTGATTCTGCTCTTTTTCCTGATCCCGCTGCGCGCCAACCCGGTGGTGATGCGGTTGATCATCCTCATCGTGGTCATTTTTTCCTTCTGGTTCATTCGCGACACCATGGATATCCTGGCGCCGTTCGCCATTGCTTTTGCACTGGCCTACCTGTTTGACCCATTGGTGACCAAATTGGAAAAGAAGCGGATTCCCCGCCTGACCAGCGTCAGTATTATCGTCGTTGTCAGTCTTGGATTATTTCTGCTTATGTTAACGCTGTCTATTCCGCGAATTATCAATGAATTGCGCAATCTGGTTTCGTTCATTATGGAAATCCCGTCACACATCTCCGAATGGCTTAACAGTGACGGCGCTTCCATGCTCGGCGAAACCCGCGAGGATGTGGACAAAATTCAAGCCTGGCTCGATCGCGAATTGCCGCATCGTATGGAAAAGGTTTCTGCGTATATGGTGGCCAAATTGGTGCACTTCACCAAAACCTTGCCGACGCTGTTCACCAAACTGCTGTATCTGATTCTTACGCCATTTTTATTCTTTTACATCCTCAAAGATTTTCACAAGGTGCGCCGCTGGATCAAGGAGTTGCTCCCCATCGAGACCAGTTGGGTGGTGCGGGAATATGTCGAGAAAGTCGATGCGATCATCTCCGGATTTTTCCGCGGCCAATTAATCGTCTGCACGCTGGTGGGCATATTGACCACGCTCTTGCTGCTCCTTTTTAGAGTCGAGTACGCCCTGCTCATCGGCATCATGGCCGGGGTGCTGAATATCGTTCCCTATGTCGGCTTGGCTATTACGCTGTTCACCGGACTGGTCATCGGCATCGCCAGTCCCAATCCGCTTACCACCTGTCTCAAGATTGTGGTGGCTGTGGAGACCATCCGGGTGGTGGAGAGCTCGGTTCTGGCGCCGAGGATCGTCGGCGACCGCGTCGGATTACATCCCGTCTGGGTGATGTTTTCCATCCTGATTTTTGCCCATTTCCTTGGACTTGTCGGCCTCATCATTGCTGTACCACTCGCCGCATCCCTGAAAATATTCATCTCGGTGTGGATGCATTCCTACCGCCGAAAGATTTGGCGCCGCAAGAAAAATGATAATTAAATCCATTGAAAAAAACTCGATAGCACAGCAAATTGGTTTGCAGCCTGGAGACCAATTGCTGTGCATTGATGGCCAGCCCATCCGGGATCCCATCGACTTTCAATTCCACAGCGCTGAAGACAGCTTTTCTATCACCATTAAAAGAGGGGATGCACAGTTTGAGGTCGAGGTGAATCTCGAGGAGGATGCCTGGTTCGGCGCAGAATTCGATGAGATTAAATACCGCAGTTGTGGCAACAAATGTGTTTTTTGCTTCGTCGATCAGAATCCAAAAAAATTGCGCGATACGCTGTATTTCAAGGATGAGGATTTTCGCCTTTCATTTTTATATGGTAATTATGTAACGCTGACCAATATCACCCGGAGAGACCTCGATCGCATCGCCCAACAGCGCCTCTCGCCGCTCTATCTCTCTGTGCACAGCACGGAATGGTCCGTACGGCAGCAGCTGCTCGGTATCAAAAAAGATGATCATCTTTTGGAAAAACTTGACTTTCTGTCCGAAGCCGGCATCGAAATGCACACCCAGATCGTACTGTGCCCGGGATGGAATGACGGACCTCACTTGGATGTAACCATCGATGAACTGACCCGCTATTTTCCGGCCATCCAGACCATCGCTATCGTTCCCGTCGGACTCACCGGCCACCGCGCCAGCCTGGCCAGGCTCCGTCCAGTTGATGCAGATGCCGCGCGTGAACTGTTGCAGTGGGAAGAAAAACGCAGCCATGAATTCCTGAAAACGCTCGGCACTCATTTCATTTATGTGGCGGATGAATTTTATCTGCTGGCCGGACAGGAATTGCCGCCTGCACAAAGATATGAAAATTTTGCCCAGATCGAAAATGGCGTAGGACTCACACGCAGCTTTATCGATCAATTCAACCGGCAGAAGAGAGGTTTCCCCAAACAGATTGCGCCGAAACATATCACCGTGGTCACCGGGCGGATGGCTGCTCCGGTGTTGCAGAAAAAGATCCTGCCTGCGTTTGAAAAAATCGCGGGCTTGACAGTGACTCTGGCGGTCATCGAAAATCACTTTTATGGCGGCGGCGTCACCGTCTCGGGGTTGCTGGTTGGCGGCGATATCGCCGGTCAGTTGCGCCATAAAAAACTAGGAGATCTCGTGGTGTTACCCCCAAACTGTTTGAACCATGATCTCCTCTTTCTCGACGATTGGGATGTCCCCAATCTCGAAGCGGCGCTCAAAACGCCGGTATTTAAACCTGAACGTACTATGTCAGAAATAGTGAGATACCTGAAAAGACTATGAAAAAAAAACCAGTCATTGCACTTCTCGGCCGCCCCAATGTGGGAAAATCCACGCTCTTTAATCGTATTTTGCGCAAACGCATCGCCATCGTGGATGATCAACCCGGCGTCACCCGGGATCGTAAATACCAATCCGCTGACTGGGCTGGTGTGGCTTTCGATCTCATAGATACCGGCGGATACGTCCCAGGCAGCAAAGACATTTTTGAACAAGCCATTCGCGAACAAGTGCACTATGCCATCGATGAGGCTGACGTTATCATTTTTGTGGTGGACGTCACCACCGGCATCACGGCGCTGGATGAGGAGATCGCACGCATTTTGCAGCGGGTCCAGTCCCGGGTCATCGTCGCGGTGAACAAAATCGATAATGAGTTCCGCGAAGTCGATCTCGGAGAATTTTATAAACTCGGTCTGGGAGACCCTTTTGCCATCTCCGCCATGAGCGGCCGCAGTATGGGCGATTTCCTGGATGCCGTGATCGCACTGCTGCCAAGAAAAGTCGCCGCCCGAGACGAAGAGGAGGCGGCCATACGCCTGGCCGTACTGGGACGCCCCAACGTCGGGAAATCCTCATATGTAAATGCCATACTCGGACTGGATAAACAAATTGTCACACCCATTCCAGGCACCACCCGTGATTCCGTGGATACCAGGTTTCGTTACAAGGAACGGGACATCATCATCATCGATACCGCGGGTCTGCGCAAACGCGCCAAAGTAAAAGAAAACGTCGAGTATTTCAGCACCGTGCGTTCGTACTCGGCGCTGGAAAAATGTGACATCGCCATGGTTCTCATCGATGCGACGATGCCCATCGCCGACCAGGATCAGAAGATATTGCAGAGCGCAGCGGAGGCGGGGAAGGGGATCGTACTGGGCGTGAATAAGTGGGATGCCGTGGAAAAGGACAGCACAACGGCGCGACAGTTTGAAAAAGACATCCAGGAGGCTCTGAAAGACCTCGCCTTCATCCCCATCATGTTCATATCGGTGTTGAATAAAATACGAATACACCGTTTGCTGGATACAGCACTTTCGGTGTTTGATGAATGTCAACGCGAGGTGCCCACACCCGACTTGAATGATTTGCTGAGATCCGCCATCGAAAAGAATCATCCACCCGCGTATGGCACGAAATGGGTCAAAATCAATTATGTGGTGCAGACGCGAAAAAATCCGCCTGTATTTACCTTTTTCACCAATGAGCCGCGCGGGATCAAACAAAATTATCGTAATTACCTGGAAAATCAGATACGTGCCCAGTTTGGTTTTCTGGGGGTACCCATTCGCATGCATTTTCGCCAAAAAAATTGAACAGCCGATTGAAAACCGGGAAATTCATATTTTTCTGTTGCTGCCTGGCAATGACGTTACAGGGTGCGGAACAGCAGACTCTGCACAGCAAACTCGCACAGGATTACCGCGCCGGACAAATCTCCAGGGCATCTTATCTCGCTTACCAGCTCCAGGCGGCCGAAAATCCACAGAAACTGCCTCCGCCGTACCACACCTTTCCAGTGGAACCAGGTCTGTGCTCGACGCTCATTGCCGGAGAAGCGCGCGCGTTCCTGGATTCGCTCCCGGATGTGGAAAAACGCATGCTTGCTATGCTGCTCAGCCGCCCCGACTCGCTGCGATTGCCGCTGCGCACCAAAAGCCCAAAAGGTTATTTTGTCCTCCACCATACAGACTCCGGACCGGATTCCAGCTCCGAAGCGTTCATTGCTGAAGCGGGCCGGAGTTTTGATTATGTCTATGATCTGCTGGTTCGTGAAATGGGATATAATCCGCCTCCGAACGATCTCGAATCGGGCGGAACGCCCGAATTGGACGTCTATGTCATGCAGTTCTATCTTTACGGTGAAACACGTTTTGAACAGAGTGTGCCCGGAAGCAATGGGGAGCAATATACCAGCTATATAGTGATAGATAATAACTTTATGGGATCCAGCTTTGAAACCAGAGGCCTGGATGCGCTTCATGTCACCGCTGCCCATGAGTTTTTCCACATGCTTCAGGGAGGATACCGCTATTTTCCCAAAACCAAAATGGATTCGCGGTTCTTGTTTGAAGCCTCATCCGTCTGGTTCGAGGATGTTGCCTACGATGATGTCAATGATTACCTGCAATATGTCCGCAGTTTTTTCAAGTCGCCCTATTTTCCATTTCATTCGTACTCCAAGGTCACCTATGCAATGGGTCTCTATCTGATGATGCTGGAAAAACGGCATGACCGGAATCTCATCCGCCGTATCTGGGAAGAACTCTATGATCAGGAACCACTGACCGCGCTCGGCACTGCACTCGCATCGCGCTCGGATCAGCTCGGCACTTCGCTGGCTCAGTTCGCGGTTTGGAACGGCTTCACCAGTGGACACGCTGACACGACCCATTTTTTCCCGGAAAGCCATCTCTACCCGCTCATCACTGAAATGAGCGCCAATACCTACACCTCTCAGCTGATGATTGAGGGGGAGGCGTCCGAACTGGTCACCCATCATCACCGTATCCAGGTGCCAATGGGAGGGACAGTGCAGGTGACGCCCTCGTTCAATCGTCCAGCCGATTGGTTTTATAGTATCACGCTCTTCGACTCTTTGAAGGGGGATGACTACCATATCACCGCCGGAAATGGGTCCCAACTCTTCAACGCCATTTCTCCGGGAAGCGAACTGCTTCTGGCCGTCACAAATATCAGTCTGCCGGTCTCCAATTACTCCCAGACCAATCAGTCCTATTCATTTCTGCTCTCTTCCACAAAACAGACAGCTGCACGGACGGATGGCATCACTCTGTTAGCCCCTTCGCCGTTCAAGTTGGATCAAGACCACTCCATGCAAATACAATATCGCTTGCTACAACCAGAACCTTCTCTGGATCTGTTTATCATGACGGAGCATGGCCGCATTATTTACCAGCAGCACTTTCAAGATGTGCCAGAGGGCCTGAACTGCTTCTTCTGGGATGGCAGAAATGCGCAGGGGCAAGTGTCACCCGCAGGTGTTTACATCTGTTACTTGCGGGGCAGCCGGGTGTGGCCGCCGCGAAAATTTGCGGTCATCAGATGAAGAGGGTGTTCAAAAACTGAACAAAAAAACTTGACAATGCTATTTTTTATTAATACTTTAAGATGGACGGGTGAAAGCGGTTTTTGTCCCGTTGAGCAGGCATGTATTGGTACATCTGTAGCAATACGATACAAAAATGAACGAATTTGCGCCAGTTCAACGTATGCCTTTCGCCGCTGAAGGGGTTTTACACTGCTCCGGCGGAGGGATGCAGATTCAATATCTGAATTTATTAAGTTTATGTCAACTTTTGTGTGCTCATGGCTCCATATATGATGGCATCAACCTCCCTTTTTATTTTATTGGTATAATATTTGCAGTTTTAATTCGAGTGAATGAACGACAACTCGGCAGCCGCAACACACGTAAATCACATAAGCTCTGAAACAACAGCTTTTGATTACCTTCCTCGATTTAAGAAGAGGGGAGAAGTAGGGTATGAAACGCATTTTATCCACTTTGGTCATCCTGGTTTTTTTGACGTCCGCCATTTCTGCCTTTGGCCAGGGTACCATGAATCCTGCTCCCAAAAAGAGCAATATTGGAGTAGGTTTCAACATGGGGCTGCAAAAGCCTTACGTCGATGTGCTCCACACCGGCGTTGGATTGGCAGGCGAGTTCATGATGCGTTTTTTGATCGGCAACTATCTGGATGTATCACTTGGATTAGGCTACGGCACTCTGAACGACGGTTTCAGCTATAACACCTTTGTCACCGACATGATCTCGGGTGACATAAAAGCCAATATTCACCTGACCAAACCTGGTAAAACCAATCCGTACATCTCACTGGGATTGGGGTTTAACAACTTTTCTTACACCCGCAACAAGCCCTGGGCCGTCGGCCGCGAAACATTCGAAGATAACCGCTATACGGATGGAAATTTTATTTATGGCTGCGGCGCTGAATTTATGCTCACGCCACAAATTGCCATCAATACGCTGCTGGATTACCGCTTCAGCATGGGAGATGCCCTTGATGGGGCAGAACTCGGCAAACACAAAGACGGTTATCTGAATGCCCGCGTCGGCATCACCTATTATCTTTCTCCTCGAGGCGTCAGATCAGAACCTTCACAGGAGGAACTGTTAGCTCTGCAGCGGAGTGAGTATGGCCTTTCTGGTTCAGGTGAAGCGGGTGAATCCAGCGACCGCCTCGATATGTTTGAGGCAAAGCTGGATAAAATGGAGGCCGCAGACGCAGATTTGAGCATGGAACAGTATGTTCGTCTAAAGTCGCGCGTCGATGAACTCAACCAACTGGTCGGCATCAAGGAAAACGAACTCACGGAACTGAAATCCACGCTGGATTTCAAAGAACAGCGCATAGCTGATCTCGAAACCGCGCTGCAGACATCCACTTTTGCGCCCGCAGAAAAGTCGTCCACCTCGGGAGATTTTTCGTACAATTACGAACAAGCTCTGCGCAAATTTTACGCCCGGGACTATAAAGGCGCCATCGATTTATTCACGGGCCTCTTGCGCGACTACCCCACGCACGCCCTGGCTGCCAATTGCCAATATTGGCTGGGCGAATGTAACTTTGCTTTGCGTGATTTCAAAATGGCCGCGGATGCGTTCCAGGCTGTTTTCAAATACCCCGAATCCACCAAACGGGATGACGCCACCTTGATGATGGGGCGATGTTTTTACAGTCTCAATGAAAAATCGCAGGCTCGTGAGTATTTTCAGGCGGTGATCGATCAGCATCCAGGCAGCGAATACGTGGAAAAAGCACGGCAGTGGTTGAGCAGGTTATAGCGTGCACACAGGTTGAATTTAAAAAGGCGGCCGTTTTATAACAGCCGCCTTTTTTATTATTTGTCCTTGCTGTACTTAAGCACAAAATCCCGTATTTCATCCAGATGCATCAGGATGAGCTTGGCTTTTGATAAACCGAACGAAAACGGAAAACGTTCACCGGGGTTCAGGGTCAGTATCGGATTTCCCTTATACTCGCCAATGACTGGCTTGCCTGGTCTTTCATCTTTCTCTTCCATGATTTCTCCATGAATAGGATTATTTTTGTTTCATTTCATAGATGCCATCCCAATCGGACGGCGCCGGTGCTTCCAAATAATTAAGACAGCGAATAGTGTAGATGCGAGACGGCCCATCGTTGGGAAAATAACGCAATACTTTACGAAAGGATATCAGTGCATCGGACCAGCGCCGTTCCCGGTAGGCGTACAAACCCTCGCTGTAGATGTCGATCAAATAATCCTGCTCCAACTGCGGCAGCGAATCCATGCTGCGCAGTTCAAAAATGCGTATGGCCTGCGATTTGCCCACCACTTTGACCTGATCCAGCTCACGGCAAAAGGATTTATCCTTGATGCACTGATACGTGCTTTCACTGATAATCAGATTGGTCTGATACTCCTTGTTGGCACCCTCCAGACGCGATGCCAGATTGACCTGATCGCCGATCACTGTATAATCGAACAGCTGCTTTGAACCCAGATTACCCACAATCATCTTGCCGGTATTGATGCCAATACCAATATTGAAACGGCCGTACGCTTCATCAGGCCACGCCTTGTGCAACTCTTTAAGACGCTGCAGCATTTCCAATGCCGCCTGGCAGGCGCGCATCGCATGATCCTCATAATGGTAGGGCGCGCCAAACAACGCCATGATCTCATCACCGACAAATTTATCCAGCGTGCCGTTATATTTAAAAATCACGTCCACCATCTCACTGAGGTAATCGGAAAGCCGCGACACCACCACTTCCGGTTCATTGTTTTCGCTGAAACGCGTGAAACTGCGGATATCCGAAAACAAGACAGTCAGTTCCTTGCGTTCTCCGCCATAACTGGGCAGCTCCCCGGCATCGAGCATTTTTGCGACAACTGCGGGTGCTACATATTGTTGAAACGTCTGGCGGATGCGCGCTTTTTCACGCTGCTCCACAACGATTTGATAAGCGAGATGGGAGACAGAAGCCACCGCGAGGGTTAACAAGGGTACACTTAATGGTACGAGCACTCGCATAAATGCAAAACCCGCATAAACCATGCCGCCATAGAGGAACGCGATGAACAGAACCATGGCCAAGGCGCGCACACCATGCATCCAGCGCATAAACAACCCTGCCATCAACGCCAATAATACAGCAATGATGTAGACAAGCCACTCGGGTGATGGATGAATGAAATCACCGCGAATCATGGTGCTCAAGGCGTTGGCGTGCAGCTCCACGCCGGGCATTTTCTGTTTTAAACCGCTATACTCGAAAAAGGGCGTAAATTTGTTATCCTGCATCTCCTCGGCAGTTGCACCTACAAAGACGATTTTGTCCCGAAATGTACCCCATTCCAAATATTGATCAAAAATGTCGGTGTCTTCATCACCAGGAAGATCAAACGTGGAATCGTCGAGGACGCTGACCAGCGAATAAGTTCGAAACGTGCGCGCGGGCCCCCTGAAATTAATGTACATCGTATTGTCCTGAACCTTGGGAATTTCGACCAAGCCCAGTTCGAATGCATGCGTAAAAAGATCAGGAGGCGTGTCCATCGAATGCCCGGAAAGAAGCCGTGCAGCTTGAACGCCCAGCGAGTAGTAAACACGCTGACCGGAAGGCTGAAACAGCAGATAGCGGCGAATGAAACCATCGCCATCTTCAGGCACATTGACCAATCCCAGCACAGCCTGGGTGCGCATGAGCGGCTGAATGGGTTCAAGTACATGCTCATTATTAGACAGCCGGCTGCCGATATCCAAAACCACTTTTCCAGCCAGGACGACCTGCTTCATATCGCTCACCGCAGCAGCCAGCTGTAAATCCTCATCCGGCCGCTCGTGCGTAACTTCCGTGAATTCGATATCGAAGATGATCATTTTCGCGCCTGCCACGCGCAGGTTGTTCACGAGTTTGGCGTAGTAGCTGCGTGGATAGGGCAGCTTTCCGGGCAGGCTGCGCAGGGTCTGATCATCAATGGCGATGATGACAATGGTTGTGTCCTGTGGAGTGGCAGGACCGCGCAGGTTGAACAGGGTATTGACGGTTTTCAGCTGGATGCTCTCGATGAGTACCATCGAATCCAATATAAACGCAAGAAAGAGAGAAAGTGCGGCGATGAGTATGATGACCCGGAACCGTTCCCGTGATCTTTTCTTGTCCATCATGATTGTGTAACCCTGTCAAGATAATATTTAAAAGTAACGGTCAAATCGCAAACGCAGGATGCTGTCTGTGGCGTTCGCTGTGGAGGAAACCTCATCGAGGTTCATCGTATAGCGCCACAGCTGTCCCTCGAGAACCAGGGATTGTCCAGGAGAGAACTGCCATCTTGTGCCTAACCGCAATTGCATGCGGTTCTGCTCGATATCCGCACTTGCCGCCGACTGCTGCCGGATATGGGTATATTGACAATCTGCAAATGTCGCCAGCCGGTCCTGCAAAAAGCGATATTCACCGGAAAACGCCATGGTCTGATAATTCAAATCGGGTATGCCCGAACCATCCATCACATTGTGGCTGTAGCTGAAGGTGGTAGTCAGTGGAACGGCATACCGCGTCGTCAGGCTCAGCATCACGATGCGATTGCTCAACTCAGCGGATACATGCCCGGCCCCGCGCTCATCCTCGAAATCGTCGATATTCCTGCTTGATATGTAGCCTAGATTCATCTGGTGTGAAATATCAAAGAGCCTGAAATTTTGACTTGCCTGGATAGCCAGGTCACGAAACCAGATCTTTTCCCGTTCATCCCGAACAACGGTTGTGCTGTCCAGCAGTGAACTGATCTGATAGGATTGCACCGAGATTGTATCCACATGATTGTCACGTAGCTGGTCGCGCAGGCTGATATTGAGCTGGGGATAGTTCTCTCCCGGCAAGAGCGTAAGGGCATAATTCAGCGTGCGCAAGTCAATGGCCGGGTTGGCGTTTTGTTCGCTGAAATTGTCCGCATACTGCTCATAGCCCAGAGTGAGATAAACTCTGTTGGAGAGAAAGCGAAGCCGGTCGTTGATGAAAAAACCGCGCAGATCTTTTCTCAGCCAGGGATTGGCGAGCGAGATGTATTCAGATCCGATGGAGCGATAACCCACATTGAGGAATTGCTGCAGCAGGTTGACCCTGAGATTGACCAGATAAGCCAATGAACCGCCGTCCAGGGGATTCAAGGGGATGGTGCTGTCATTGATGATGAGGAGGTTGTCCAGAGTTTGCGGGTCAAGGGGCAACTCGAAATCATCGCCAAATGCCCGTTCTACATCATCAGAAGTCACTGCGCCTGGATATATGTCCTGGGTGATGGCACTCACAGCGGCCTGAGCGGTCAGCACAATCCTGTCGCGCAGCAGCGATAATTTGACATCCGGGCCGATGATGAGATTGTCCTTGGGCAAAAGGCCGGCGGCAACCGATCCGGTATCGTCTTTTATTTTTACCAGCGTCAATCCCAATTGAAAATGACGGCCGTCGCCCAAGCTCGGACGTACGCCGATCAGGGTTTGCGAGAAAGTGCCGTAGCGGTTCACTTGCAGGGAATCTGCGTCCGTGCCGCCGGGTATGCGCGTCCACGCCGTTTTGACTGATCTTTGCGTCTGGCCATAAACGACATCCAGGTTGACCAATCCCAGATGCAGATAACCGTTCACCCCGCGTACGCGTTTTCCGGCCAGGATGAGCTCATTGTAACGCGGATAAACATCGCCACCTGCTACGCCGATCCATTTGTTGCTGATGGAAAAACTGAAACGGTTGCGGGGCTGGAAATGGCGATCTTCCAGAGATGTGAAAAACAAATTGCCGCGGTAGGCGAAACTTTTCCACTTGCCGGAAAGTTCGGCTCCTGCCATGGCGACGCGATTCCCTTTGTCCCCCGTCTCTTCATACATCAGGTCTGTGTAAACATGGGCGCGCATTTTTTCCGGTGCCTGGGTGACGGATTTTTCCTGGCCAATGATGAAAAATCGCACCGACACGGGGGGAATGAGCCTGTTTTTGACATCATGAGCCTGGACTTTGATGATATGGCGTCCGGGTATCAATTCCGCGGGTGTGAGGGTGATCAAATTTCCTGTGATCTCCGCTTGACGGGTTACATCACGGATATCCAGATCTATTCGCACCCGTAGCGGATCCAACTCCGTTTCACCCATATAAGAAACGGCCAGAAGAACGTCCTGTGCATCATACGTGCCGTCCGGTTCCGGACTGAGAAGTTGCAACGTATCGCTTGTGGTGACTGCGGACGAAACAGATGGTACAGGCGTCGGCATGGATGCCGTTGGGGCGGATGGAGAAGACTTTTGCGGCACAGCGACAGCCGGCGGCGCGATGGTGACAGCTGCGGCAGGAGGGAGCAGCTCGAGTGCATGAGGTTGGTTATAGGGATTTTTCTCAGGAAAGGTCTTGAGCGTCTGATTGTCAAACAAAAAGGTGATAAAATATTTAAAGTTCTTATCCCGCACCAACTTTGCAGGAATGATGCCCTGCCAATTATCGCCGATGGACTGCATGGTGACGGATCGGTACGTCGTTTCTGCACCGGAACGAAAGAAAATATGCGCTTTTTGTACATGCAGGTCAGGGCCGGTTCTCAATGTGCAGTCAATGATGATGGGACTGCCCATACGGGCTTGTTGAGGAGGGTTATGCTTGAGCAACGGCTGTGTAAACGCGTGATTGCTTGCAACGGCAAGCCAGATCATGACAAGAAAAAGCCAGCTTTTATTAGGGCCTGATCTCCGATGCGCCATGGCGACTCTTCTCCCAATCATTGCATTTTATATTTTAGTTTGAGATGTTTTTTCGCGCCCTGCGAATTTTCAAACTCTATGTCCAGCTCATTGGTCGCACCGTCCTGAGCCCAGTCTTCGAATACCTGGGTGTCGCTGAGATTGGGAATCCCGTTCTTGCCGGCCTTTCCAGTGGTGCCCTTGACGACGAGAATTTTTCCCAAATCATTAAAGAATTCCACAATGCCTTCGATGCCAATGATCATGGTGTTCCCGTCTCCGTCGGCGATGCCGTAGAACTCTGTGCCTTTCACCGCAGCAACGCCCGATGGTGTCTCGAGGCGAAATGAACCTTTGCCTGGCGTGACTTTGCTCCACATCTGACCGATCTCCATGATGATGCGTTTGTGCATGCCCTTTTCGTCCTTCTCCGCCTGTATCTGGACTTCGGAATCTGAACGAATTTTCATCATGGTTTTATCATCCAGAAAAACAAGGGCCACCAGACCGGTAGTTCCGGTTTTGATGATATCCTTATTGTGCAGCCGCATGCCTTTTGATATGGTGGCCCAATTTGAGCTCTCCTTTTTGATCTTGGCTTCGCCGCTCACCTTCAAGACAAAAGCGACTTCCTGCGGAGCCGCCCAGAGCCAGGTCGTGCTGAAGAGAATCATTCCCAGACCCGCAAGAAGTATTATGGTTAGATGTGCTATCTTCATGATGTGCATTCTCCTTAAAGAACAGGCACTATTCGACCCGTGATTCAATCAGCGTGTATTCGCCGGAGGCTATTTTGGCTAAAATCGCGCGAATCTGCTCCTGCGAAATCCATCGTCCATTGAGCAGAAAAAGTCCACTGGGTAAATATCCCGCCAATTCACCGCCGGATTTGAAAAAGGCCTCAAAATCGGCGCCCAGCAAGGCCCGCAACTGGGCCAGCAGTGCTTCATGAGTGAGGCTGCCCAGCGGGCCGCCCGCTCCCTGAACCTCAAAAGACCAGATCTCACTGGGCAGCTCCAGGGGAGCGCCGGATGAGGGCACGATGCCCGTTATCTGCCAGAAATAGACTTTGCCCGCTTCGAGCGGCCAAACGCCCGCGGCGGGATAGGGATAGGCGGTTGTGGAGATGTATTCGCTGCCATCTTCTGCTAAACCGCCGCTTCTGGTCGGATCCAGCGTAAAAGTTTTTTCGAATCGAATCCGGTCCTGGATGATTTCGGCAGGGCTGGCGCTGTCGTGAACATCGGGCAGCTTTTCGGCAATGCAGAGCCTGAATTGATTGATATTGGACGTCCAGCGGAAAATGGGCTGCGAAGAGGGTACAATAACTGCATCTCCGCGATCGGCCGGAGCACCCGGGCCGATGAGATCGAGGCTGGTGGGATTGGAGACATCGATTTCGATGAAGGTCGATGAGGACGAACCCCCATCGCTTGGCCTTAATTCGAAGGTAAAAATGTAAATGTCCGAGGGCAGCTTGCCAAGCCTGAGCACACGATCGCGCAACTCTATGCCGGTGTCCAGGATTTGATAGTCCTGCAAAGTGAACTGCTGCGCTTGTGAGAAAAGATTACGGTTGGTGATGCGAAGAAAAGCGCCTGGAGACAATGTAAACGGATTCGTAATACCGGAAGCCAGTTCACCGAAATTTCTGCTGCTGATGCCAACCCATAGCTGCGAGGTTCGCGCAGTCCCGGTTGGATTGGTGATGGTGAGCGCAAAGATTTCATTTGCGGTGGTCCCGCGTCCGGTTAAATTGAGATCGCTGAGAAAAAAGACCCGCAAATCCCTTTGAATGACCTGCGCCTGGATTTGCATTTGCGCTTGCGCAGCCAGTGCGGGGAACAGCCAAACCAGCAAAAAAATGATCGTTTTTCGGCCATGCATGACAACCTCCACATCTTGAATTGATCCCAAAGGAGGATATATTACAAATTAAGTGCCACAAAATCAGCGAGCTGCAGCTAATAGTACCAATGAGTTAGCTCGAACCTGCGGATGCAAAAAGCAAGGGGAATGTTCATTAATGATTTATTGTCTCACAATATTACAGCAGAGATCCGGGGCAAAGTCTTATTGATCTTGCATTTCCGGATGATTATGCATACATTATTGAACATACAATCCAGCTGATTTATTTTACTATTTATAACTATTTTATGAAACTCAACGG
Source organism: Candidatus Zhuqueibacterota bacterium (assembly GCA_963169875.1). Lineage (GTDB taxonomy): Bacteria > Zhuqueibacterota > Zhuqueibacteria > Residuimicrobiales > Residuimicrobiaceae > UBA2214. Next base: position 20,526 of record CAUJEL010000204.1, on the reverse strand, counting down.
ATGCTCCATACTGATAACCGGCGCATCGAGCGGAATCGGCGCCGAATTGGCGCGCCAGCTCGCGGAAAGGGATTGCCGCCTGGTGCTTTTGGCGCGCAGGGAGCATTTGCTGCAAGATCTGGTCAGCCAATTGCCGGGCGGCGCGGCGCGCCATAAAGTGATTGTCTGCGATGTCAGCGAACCGGCACAAGTGCGGGCTGCCTGTCAGGAAATCAAAAGCGACGCACGGCCGCTGGATGGCATGATCCTCAATGCCGGTGTGGGAGGGGGCTTTGAAGCAGCTGCCATGGACCTGAATAAAATGCGCTACCAGTTCGAAGTCAATTTCTGGGGCATCACCGGCTTCATCGCCGAATTGCTGCCGGTTTTACTGGAACGAAAAAAGGGGTTTGTAGCGGCCACCTCAAGCCTGGCTGCCTATCGTGGCATGCCGCGTTCTGCGCCCTATTCAGCCTCCAAGGCTGCCCTGGATCGTCTGATCGAAAGCATTCGCATCGATTGCTGGAAGGCCGGTGTGCTCATCACCCTCATCTCCCCGGGGTTTATCAAAACACCCATGACCGACAAAAACCAGTTTCCCATGCCGATGATGATGAATGTAGAACCCGCCGCCAGGAAGATCATCAAGGGATTGGAAAAAGAGAAATATCACATCCGCTTTCCGTGGTTCTATGTGCGATTGCTGCAGCTGGTCCGTTTACTTCCCGACAGCCTCTACAGCCGCTTGATGTCTTTTCGTAAAAAACTTGAGACCGAATCACCGCAGTGAAACGTACAATTCAGGATAATCTGATGAAACAAATCTTGACATGGATCATTCTTGTTCTCGCTGTCATTGTGCTTATTGCCGGCTGTCGCCGCTCACCGCGGACGGATGAAAAATTGACCGTGGCCGTGAGCATAGCGCCCCTGGCGGATTTCACCCGACAGATTGGGGGCGAGCACGTTGATGTGGTCACCATTGTTCCAGGGGGCGCCAATCCCCACGCCTTTGAAATCACCCCCCAAATCATCAGCCGCTGCAGCAATGCCAGTGTGCTGGTGCTCAATGGCATTGGGCTGGAATACTGGGCCGATAAATTAGCGGGCACGCTGCAAAAGCCGGGTTTTATCATCGTGGAGACGGCGCAGGGGATACCCATACTGGAGGATCATGACCACGCCGAGGGCAATCCGCATGTCTGGCTCGATCCGGTGGCGGCCCAAACCCAGGTCCGCGCTATCAGTGAGGCCTTGTGCAAAATAGACCCCGAGCACTCGGAGGCCTATCGCCGCAATACCGCAACATATCTCGCGGCTCTTGATGCACTGGATGCACAAACAAGGCAGGAAGTGGACTCGTGGCTGCAAAAAAGCTTCATCTGCTTTCACCCATCCTGGAATTATTTTGCCAATCGCTATGGACTGACGCAAGCGGCTGTCATTGAAAAAAGACCGGGCTTCGAACCCAATCCGCGCGAAATGGCGGAGATCATCCAGATTGCCAGGCAACTCGGCGTCAAAGCCATCTTTGCGGAAAAACAATTCCCCATTAAAATCAGCGAAACCATTGCAGCCGAAGCCGGCGCCAAAGTGATCGCCCTGGATCCCCTGGGCCAGGATGGACCCGGATTTTCCTATATTAAGCTGCTCCAGCATAACATACAGCAAATGGCTTCCGCCATGAAGTGAGAGCTATGTCGCCAGAGATTATCATTTCCTGCAACCATCTCACCGTCGCCTATGAAGATAAGCTGGCGCTCGAAGATGTGACTTTTGATATTCACCGCAACGAATTTTGGGGTATATTGGGTCCCAACGGATCCGGAAAAACCACGCTGCTGAAAAGCATGCTCGGCCTGGTCGCACCTGTGAGCGGCTCCATACGCGTATTGGGGGTTGCTCCGGCGAATCTGGGGCCCTTGCGGGATAAAATCGGATACGTGCCGCAGCATTCACAGGTCGATTTTAATTTTCCATTGCAGGTGCGCGAAATGGTGCTGCTCGGACGCTGCCGCAAAATGGGCTTGGGCAAGCGGGCGAAAAAGGAAGATTACGAAGCTGTGGATAAAGCCCTGGAACGGGTGGAGATGAGCGCATTTGCCAGGCGGCAGATCGGCCGGCTCAGCGGCGGAGAGCGGCAACGCGCCTTGATCGCCCGGGCGCTGGCCCTTGAGCCCGAAATCATGCTCCTCGACGAACCCACAGCCGCCCTCGATGTGGGGGTTACGGAGGGATTCTACGAATGGCTCAATCACATGCACTCTCAGTTGCACATGACCCTGGTGCTGGTTTCGCACGACGTGGGTGTTGTCTCGCAGTTCGTGAGCGCAATCGCCTGCCTCAACAAAACATTGGTGGCACATGGCAGGCCGGCTGAGGTGCTCAACCAGGAGAGTCTGGAACAGATGTACGGCTGCGAAGTGATGCTGTTTCAGCACGGCCGCGTTCCCCACATGGTCGTGCCTTCACCAGCGCACCAACACGAACACCAACATCACTGATGGGACAATAGTCGTGGATCTTTTACAATACGCATTCATGCAGAGAGCCATTCTCTCCGCTGCCATCATCGGAACGGTCTGCGCCGCCATTGGCGTCTATGTCGTGCTGCGCAGCATGTCCTTCATCGGCGCGGGCATTGCACATGCCTCGTTCGCAGGGGTATCCCTTGGATTTTTGCTGGGGGTGAATCCGTTTTTCACCACCATTGTTTTCTGCGTTGGCACGGCCTGGGGCATCGCGTTCCTCAGTGAACGCCGCAAGGTTCATGAAGACAGCGCTGTAGGAATTTTCTTCGCCTCCACCATGGCGCTGGGCATCCTGTTGATCGGTTTGATGAAGGGATATAATGTCGATTTATTCGGTTATCTCTTCGGCAATATTCTGGCGGTGAGCAGCAACGATTTGCTGATCAGTCTGATCATCGCGGCCCTGGTGATCGGATGCATCTGGTTCTTTTATAAGGAGTTTTTGCTGCTCACCTTTGATCCCGAAATGGCCCGCGTCACGGGACTCAAGACCAAGATGCTGAATCTGCTCATGATGACCTTGATGGCCGTGACCATTGTTATTTCCATCAAAAGTGTCGGCATTGTCCTGGTATCGGCCCTGATCGTCACGCCCGCCGCATCGGCTTATTTGCTCAGCACCGATTTTAAAAACATGATGCTGCTTGCCATTCTTTTTGGCGTCGGTTCATCCTGGATGGGTTTGCTGTTATCTGTTTGGTTCAATCTGGCATCCGGGGCAACCATCGTCATGGTGGCAACCTTGGTGTTTTTCGTCTGCTATTTCATGGCCGCGCACAGACGCCGTCATAAATTTTCCGGCAGGACCCGCTCGTGACGAACTGTCCAAAACTAAAAAAAGGCTGCCTTGCGAAGCGGGGCAGCCTTTTTTAATGCTAATCCACTCAGGCCTTCTGTCGCAGGATTTCCCTGACCATGCGCGACACCGAACGAAAATCGATCTTGCCGCTGCCCATCTTGGGCATCTCGGACAGCACGATGAAATTTCTTGGCAAGGCGATGGCCGGCAAATCAGCGGCCATCTTCTTCAAAATATCCCTTTCATTGATAGGCGCAGTGATGGCAGCGACGATGCGCGCGCCTTTGATGGAATCAGGGATTTCAACCACACAGCAGGATACGCCGCTGGGTAAATATTTTTCCAGCACGCTCTCTGTGCGCACCAGTGATACCATCTCTCCGCCGATCTTGACGAACCGTTTGAGACGGCCACGATGCCAGAGAAAGCCATCGTTGTCGATCATACCCATGTCGCCCGTATCGTACCAGCCATCCTTGACGCGAAACGACGTCTCTTCAATGTCATCGAAGTAACCTTTCATGACCAGGTCGCCTTTGACAAGAATCTTGCCTTCCTCCCCATGTGGCACTTCATGTCCGGTATCGATATCGACAATCTTAACCTGAACACTCGGCAACGGCTTGCCAATGCTGCCGGGGCGATTGGCCTGGGGTGTGTTGACCGAAACGCCCGGACTGGTTTCTGTGGCGCCATAGGCTTCCATCAATTCAATGCCATGCTTGTCACGGTAGCCCTGACGCAACCAATCGGGTGTCTTGTCAGCGCCCGGAAGCATCAGACGTAACGAGGCAAAATCGCCGGGTTGCGATTCGCGCAAATACCCCGCGAAAAAGATGGGGGTTCCTGCCAGCAGCGTGGTTTTTTCCTCGCGCACAATACCGGGAACACGTTTGTATTCGAGCGGATTGGCCAGCGTGACGTTGGTCATTCCTACAATCAAGGGCAGCCAAAAATTGGCATTGTGACCAAAGACGTGGAACAGGGGCAACACACTCATGAAGCGGTCTTCCTCGGTCAGGTGGAAAACCTGAACCAGATCGGTGATATTGGATGAAAAATTCTTGTGCGTCAGCTGAACACCCTTGGGGTCTTTCTCGCTGCCGCTGGTGAAGAGGATGACCGCTGTGTCATTTTCAGAGACAGAAGGAAGGGAGGCGATGAGCAGACTCGCCGGAAGCTTGGAGCGCAATGCCGCACGCAACTTATCCGCGACTGATACCTGTTCGAGAATATCCTCGATAAAAATCATACCCGGCACGATGCGGCAGTTTATTTTTTCGATCAAGGCTTTGCTGGTGATGATGGTGCTGAATCCACACTTGTTTTGCGCATACTCCGAATTTTCGGCCGCTCCCGTGGAATAGTTGATCATGACGGGTACTTTTCCGGCCATGACAATGCCGGCAGTGACCAGAATGGACCCGGCAGAGGTCGGAATCATGACGCCGATGAAACCCTCCTTCATTTTTTTGAACCGATTGGCCATTATCAAGGAGGCGATCAATGTTTTTTGAAATGTAAGCTGTTTTTCCGTGGTTTTGTCGATAATGGCTAATTTGCTGCCCCTCTTCTTAGCCGTCTTGATGAATTCATGATGAAGTATCATGCTGGTCACTCCTGCCAATTAATGAATAGTATTCAAATAAATCGGGTAAAACAATTGAATGTATATGTTTTGATGCCCATAAAATGAATTTGATTCAATATAGTTTACACATAAATTGAGAAAAGTGCAACAGAAATGTTATTTTTTTATTCGTTGGTGTACAAATACGGCAGCAGTGCAGGAAAGGGATCTGTTACGGCAAGGGCTGCAGAACACGCCCCCACAGCGGAGGCAGGCGTAAGCTGGAATCGCCCTTGGCACCTGCAAAGCGTTCGCCGCTGAGCAAATCCACGGCGTGGCTCCATCCTTCGGGGAGTGAAAGAGGTTGAGAAATGGCACTGTTGTTCAACAAAATAACAAGCTTGTCGCGATCTGTGTAGCGCTCAAAACCATACAATCCTCTGCGATCATCGGCAAGGATGGTTCTGAATCCACCCGTCCACAGGCATGGGTGCTCCTTGCGCAGCTTGATCAGGGCGGCATAATGCTGGTACAGATCCATGTCCGGCGCAATTGGCATGGGTTCAAGGAAAGGCGTGCCCTGCGGTGACATCGCTTCATCTTCATGGTGAATATCGTCCCACAGCATGGGTTTGCGGCAGCATGGATCATTGGCCCCGGTCATGCCAACCTCGTCGCCGTAATAAATCATCGGCGCGCCGACGTAGGTCATCTGCAGCAGCGTCATCAGACGCAGAATCTGTTTTTCCTGGGCATTCGGTTTGCGCATGGAAACAGCCGCATTGGAGCCCTTGCTTTTCTCAAAAAAGGGCCCCCAATCCCGGAATGAGCCCAGTTCTTTATTCACAATCAATGAGCTCAGACGCATGCTGTCGTGACTGTCGAACAGATTCTGCATGATCCAGGCAACGCCTGCGGGGAAAGCGCTGCGAAGCCCTGCCAGCTGTTGATCGAATTCAGTGACGGTGATGCGGCCTTGATCCCGGATGAAAAAATCGTGACAGGAAAAGGCAAAATTATAATTCATGACAGCATCAAATTCATCGCCCTGAAGATAAGGCAGGATCACTTCCGGCTTGTCAATGACTTCAGCGGTTAGGTAGGCCTGCGGATTGATCGACATGACTTTTTGCCGCCATGCCTTCCAGAACGGATGGGCGACACAAAACGCCACATCCAGACGCCAGCCATCTATACCGTCCCGGGGATCACCATCCTGATCCGGATCCATCCAGCGCTGCGTGGCCGCGAATATGTAGTCTCTGGGTCCGGATACGATACCCTGTTCATCTTCACGGAGTTCCGGCAATTCCTGTACACCAAACCACCCTTGGTAACTAAAGGGCGCATGGCGGCTTGTTTTTGCCCACGAAGTGATGGTGAACCACTCATTGAATTCGGATTTCTCGCCTTTTAATACTAGGTCCTGAAATGCCCAGCTGTTTATGCCCATGTGGTTGAACACCCCATCCAGAATGATGTACATGCCGCGGCGGTGTACCTCGCGGATCAACTGCAGCAGGAGGCGGTCCGCGCTGGTCCAGACCCATGTGGATGGATCAACGGGTTTTTCAGAGGCGATCAGGCTGCGGTCGCCTGCGGGATCAGGACCAAAATTGGGGTCCACGTGATGGTAGGTGGCGCCATCATACTTGTGCGAAGAAGGGGCCATGAAAACCGGATTCAGATACAGCGCTGTCACACCCAGGTTTTCCAGATAATCCAGTTTTTCAAGGATGCCCGCCAGGTCGCCGCCATAACGCCGCCGCTGCAGATTGTACCAGATGCTCTTGCCGTTCGCTTTCTCGTACGGCTGCAGTTCGTACCAGTCGGACCCCCAGGGATGAATCTGCCACGGCGATGTGATGTCATGGGGATAGGCACCTCTGATGTCCATCAAAGCGGGATCATTCGTCAGATCGCCGTTGCGAAAGCGTTCCGGGAATATTTGATACCAGACCGCCTTGCGGGCCCACTCCGGCCCCCAGTCAGCAGCCTCAAAAGCGTTTGCACCCGCATGCAGCGCAGGGAGGCTCAGCGTCAGCATGATGACTCCATAGCGTATGAAAAATGAATAACACCTGTTTACCATGATCTTCTTCACAAAAATATTCTAGCGATAATGGGCTACGTATTTTTCCAGCCATTGGTCCATTTCCCAAAGCATATGCATCACCGATTCCCGGGCGCGATACCCATGGCTCTCTTTGGGGAGAAGGACCAGCCGCACTGTTTTTCCCATGCCTTTCAACGCGGCATAGTATCGTTCACTCTGCATGGGAAAAGTGCCGCTGTTATTATCCGATTCGCCGTGCATCAGCAGCAGCGGCGTGTTCATCTGTTTCACATACATGAAAGGCGACATCCTTGCGTAAACATCCGGCGCATCCCAGAGTGTGCGATCCTCACTCTGAAATCCAAAGGGTGTCAGCGTGCGGTTGTAAGCGCCGCTGCGCGCAATGCCGGCTTTGAACAGATCGCAATGACTGAGCAGGTTGGCCACCATAAACGCGCCATAGGAATGACCTCCGATGGCGATGCGATTGGAATCCGTTACGCCGCGACGCCGCAGTTCCATGACCGCGGCCCGCGCGCTGGACACCAGCTGCTCGATATAGGTGTCATTGGGCTGTTGATCCTTTTCGCCGATGATCGGCATGGTGGGGTTATCCAGAATAGCGTATCCGCGCACCAACCAGAAAAGCGGGGAGCCGGTTGACAGCCTGACAAAACGGTACGGAGAATCCTTAACCTGACCGGCTGCTGCGGCGCTTTTGTATTCCTGAGGATAGGCCCACATCAATAGCGGCAGAGTGCCTTTCTCCCGGTTCCATCCAGCGGGCGTATACAGGGTGCCATTGAGCTGCACACCATCTTCACGGGTATACTGGATCAATTCCTTGTGAACACCCCGCATCTGCGGGTAGGGATGCGGAAAGTGCGTACACGCTTGAAGATGATTGGAGCTGATCTTTCGGATATAATAATTGGGTGTTTCTTCCAGGGATTCACGCCGCGTCAGAAAACGTTCATTTCGCACATCGAGAAAATCGATGAAATCTTCATAAAAAGGCGCCGTGCACTGCCATAAACGTTTCGCACGCCCCGCTTTGAGATCATACTCATCCAGGAAAGGAAAGTCGCCCTGGGGCGATGCGCCCGCACCACGCAAATAGATGCACTGGGAATTCCCGGCAAAGCGAAGTGATACTCTGCCATACTGGTTGTTCGTCATGACAGGGACCCCCGGATTGCTGTAGCGATCTTCCCAGGAACGGTCGAAAACAAGCCCGGGCTTGGATTCTTTGTTATAAGGTGCAACTTTCCATAGGCGGATTTTGCGGTTCACCCACCATCGTTCAGAAACAAGGGCTGTATGGCTATCTCCCCAGTATATCCCGTCATAGCGCAGGGAAAGATTGATCAACAGCTGCGGATCACGATGAAAGGGCGCACTCAGTGTCCACACTTTGTCCCTGACCTCGACCTCGATTCTGGGGTCGCCGCCATCCTGCGCTTCACACCAATAGATGGTATGCGGCGCATCCGCGCGCCAGCTGAACTCTCGCGGTCCTTGCGCAACCGCATCCTGGGCGATCGGAATCTCTTCGGCCAGCGGCAGATCGCCCATATTTTTTAACAATTGCCCCTTGTTACTGTCCCAGATTTCAACCCGATAGGGGAAACGGTACATGGGCACCAGGAATGAAAAGGGACGATGAATCGTCTCCACCAACAAATAATTTCCATCCGGAGAGATCTCGGCTGTTCTGTGCAGACCTGGAGATCCGATGGTGGTAATCTGGCCTTCTACGGTGACGCGCAGAAGCTGTGCGGTGAAATAGAATTCAAAGAGAGATTCATCATGGGCAGATTTTAACAGATCCTGAAAAGTCCGTGCCGGCGCTGTTCTGCCGATATTTTCCTGGATTACTGGCCCGGCGGGCACGTCGCTGGCAGCGGGCGGCGTAACGTGGTCATCGGGAACCCCCCGGCACAGCAGGCTTTTGCTATCCGGGAACCAGTCGTACGGTGAGCCTGGAAAGCACGCATTCACTCTTGCAAGCAGCGGTTTTGCCGTGTGCGTTGTCAGATCAGCCAGCCAGAGTTCAGTGCCATCTCTTTTGCTCAACATGAAGGCAATGGATTGGCCGTCGGGAGACCACTTTACATTATTAATCCGCGGTTGTTCAGGCAGCCCGGTGATCTCTTTTTCCGTTCCCTCTTCGAGGAGTTTCAGGCGCATTCCTGTGTAATAGGGGGTGCGGCTGGGCCCGAAGGTCCGGGGATTGATCCTGCTTCCCGCCAACGCGATTTCGGTTTGCGCGAGTTCAGCAATGGGGGGCAGGGCTGGAATGTCCAGAAGCAATAAAGCGTGGCGGTCAGGCGAAAGCGATAGGACGGGTGTGACCGGCGCATCCACCAGCGCGGCTATTTCCGCGGGTGGCATGCGGTAACCATTTTCCTGACCACGGAGTGGGGCTGAATCGATCATGAATAATCCAAAGCAAAAAAAGAACATCGCTGATAATTTTATGGTATGGCCCATGATGTCCCTCCTTGTACATCCAGGTTACAATTTTAGAAAAGAGAAAAGACACAAACTGCATGGGCTGCCAGATGAGACGAATCGATCAAAGTATCTATCAATCCGCTCGAGCATGAATTGTTTTTAACCCGGTTCATGTGCGAACTACGCCTTCTCCCTCAAAGGTGGTTCACCTCAGGGAGAAATTGAATCGAACTTGCAGCGGACTCTGCCACCGTATCCGGGTCAAATGCACCAAGAGAGAAAATCCCTGTTTAAATATAAGGAAATCATATCAGTTTGCAAGCTTTTTTTATCGGTCTTTACTTTTGTGTTGTATTTTCGCAAAAAAATGTTAATTTCTGCATCCCTGTTTTCAGACCATTTTCATCGTCAATGACCCGATAAATCATTTTGAAAATGTCATTTTTATTCCGTACATTCCTGCCGTATTCCTCGGAATGAAGGTTGGGTTAGGAGATTGGATTATGTTGAGATGCTATCATATCTGCGAGGGAAAGATTCAGACCTGTTCCGTTGCAGAGGCTCAGATCCTGACCTATATCAATCCGGATGAGACCGAGAAAAAGTATCTCACCAGCGATCTCAAACTGGATGAACACACGCTTAATTCTTCCCTCGACCCCGATGAACTCTCGCGTCTGGAATTTGAACCCGAACACGTCGCCATGATCTTCAAGCGCCCGCGCAACTATATGGTTGAAGACCGCTTCCTCTTCCGGGTCACCTCCATGGGTGTGTTCGTTTTCGCTGACAAGATCATCCTGGTCGCCTCGGAGGATGTGCCGATCTTTGACGACAAGAAATTTGCCAAAGTGACCAGCCTCAAGGACGTCATGCTCAAGATGCTCTACCGTTCCATCTACCATTTTCTCGAACATCTCAAGATCATTGACATGATCACCAACGACCTGGAGGAAAAGATCAATCTCTCCATGGAGAACCGGTATCTGATCAGCCTCTTCTCCTTGGAAAAAAGTCTGGTCTATTATCTCAATGCCATCACCTCCAATTCGATCCTTCTGCAGCGGCTGAAAAATAATGGCAGCAAGATGGGCTTTATCCAGGAAGAAGAAGAACTGCTGGACGATATCATGATTGAAAATTCGCAGTGTTACCGCCAGTCCGAAATCTACTCCAATATCTTGTCCGGCATGATGGATGCGCGCGCCTCCATCGTGAACAATAACCTCAATGTGCTCATGAAGACGCTCAACATTGTCACTATTGGTATCATGGTGCCGACTTTTGTCGTGAGCGCTTTTTCCATGAACGTCGGCATCCCCATGCAAAAGCATCCGCTGGCGTTCTGGTTTGTCCTCGGCATCGCCCTGGTCTCGGTCCTGGGATTCTACTGGTTTTGGCGGTATAAAAAGTGGTGATGGTGCATACTTTTTACGGTTTGTGCATCTAATTACTAGGATGGAATGCCCATGGAACCGATAAAGAATATACTGGTCGCCAGCGATTTTTCCGCGCCTGCGGACGCGGCCATGCAAAATGCTTTGATCCTGGCGAAAATCTTTAACACCTCGATAACGCTTCTGCATGTCGTGACTCTTTTTGCAGAGAGTGATATCGAAGAGAAGCAAATTTCGACCTTGAACGCCCTGTTCGGCCATCTGGAGAGAAAAGCCTCTCAAAAGATCGACGCTTGCCTCGCCGGGATTCACAGCGAGGGTGTTAAAGTCGATGCCACTGTACGCAGCGGCTTCAATGTGGCGGAAGAAATTCTCACCTTTATTAAAAAGAATGACATTGGTCTGGTGGCCATCGGATCACACGGCCACAAACCTCTTTCGCAATGGATTCTCGGCAGCGTCGCCGACAAGGTGACGAAAATGGCAGCCTGTCCCGTGCTGGCTGTGCGGCAAGGATCAAAAAACAGGGACTCCCTGAAATATTACAATCGTCTGTTGGTGGGGAGCGATTTTTCACCCAACAGCAAAAAAGCACTGGAAATGGCTGCTGCTCTTGCGTCGGCAAAGACTCAGATCGATCTCCTGCATGTCATTGACGACAGCTTTCTCGCCCATTATGGCACCTCCGGCATGGCTTCGCTGATGCCTGTTTTACAGCATCGCGCCTCAGAAACCCTGGCGCATTTCGCGCAGGACGTGTTACCGGAAAAAATTAATTGCAGCCGCGTTCTGGAAATAGGCCCGGTCTCGGATAAAATCATCGAATACGCGCATAATCACCATGCCGATATGATCATCATTGGTCAGCGCAGCCGTTTCACCGATGAACCTATCATGCTGGGCAGCGTTTCGGATCATCTGGTGCGCCAGTCAAAAATACCCGTACTGGTGGTTAAATGAAAGGGGCAGTTATGTCCTGTGAAAAAATTCTCGATGAAATTTGCGCGGAATTGGCGGAAGACATCGATTCCGATGTCTGTCAACGCTTGAAACAGCACCTGACGGAGTGTCCAGAGTGCGCCCGGCAACTTCAGACCATGCGCAGCACCGTCCATCTCTTTGCGCTGCTCAAGGAAAAGGAAGTGCCGGAAAAAATCCATGAACGTCTCGCCATGGTCCTCAATATCCCCTGTGAGGAAATTACTAATAGGTGAACAAAATAGCACTTTTGACTTGACAACAGATAAAATATTATGTATACTAAGGGTGAAAATATATTCACCCTTTTTTATTTGTGGAGGGTTATGGAAAAGCTGTCACGAAAACAGGAAAAAGCGCTCGAACTGATCGCCAAGCGGACCCGGGAACAGGGCTATCCGCCGACGCTGGCCGAATTGACCGAAGAACTGGGGGCCGCCTCGAAAAACACGGCGGTCAAATATTTGCGCATCCTTTCGCGCAAGGGTTATATCGTCTGGGAACGTAACAAGGCGCGGGGGATTCAACTGGCCTCTGATTTGGGGAGCGGCGAGGCGGGGTTGCCCTTGATCGGATCGGTTGCTGCAGGCACACCACTGCTGGCGGAACAGAACATTGAACGTTATGTGCCGGTGCCCTCTTATTTACTCCATTCCAGCGCGCCCCATTTTCTGCTGCGCGTGGCCGGCCAGAGCATGATCCAGGCGGGCATCCTGCCCGATGACCTGGTGGTGGTGCGCGCCCAGGCCGAGGCGCAAGTCGGCGATGTCGTGGTGGCACTGATGGAGGGAGAAGCCACCGTCAAACGGCTGGCCCAGGCGCCCGGTGGGCTGTTTCTCAAGGCGGAGAATCCGGCTTTTGAGGACATTTATCCCCGGGGTGAGTGGTCCATTCAAGGCAAGGTGGTGGCTTTGATCCGCGAGGAAGTGGCATGAGTGTCCTGAATGAAATTGCTTTTTATCAGGGCAGGCGGGACGAGACGCCCCATCAGCATGTGGTGCGGGATGGCCCTCCAGGGTTTTATTTTTTTGATTATACCCGGGCTTGCGGCCTGGGCTGGCACAGGACGGCCCTTCGGGGCTTTGACGTTGATCGGTAAAACCATGTCCCGCACCATCCTGCATATTGACATCAACGACTTCCCCGTGGCCGTGGAACGGGTGCTGGAACCGCGGCTGCGGCAGCGACCCGTGGCCGTGGCGATCGAGACCAGCAGCCGCGCCCTCATCGCCGCGCGTTCCCGCGAGGCCGCCGCCAATGGCGTGCAGCGCGGCATGCCCCTGCACCAGGCCCTGAAATACTGCCCGGATCTCACCGTGCTGCCGCCCAACGAGGATCTCTACCGCCGCGCCACAACCGCGCTGCTGCAACTCCTCGGCCGCTTCACACCCGTCATCGAACCGCTGCGCTTCGGCCACGCCTACCTCGACCTCACCGGCTCCTGCCGACTCTTCGGCAGCGCCGTGGACGCCGCGGCCCGCGCCCAGCGCGAAATCCGCAACCGCCTCCGCCTCGATGCCGTCGCCGGCGTGGCCAGCAATAAACTGGTCAGCAAGGTCGCCTCCGATGTCATCATCGTCGCGAGTCCGCAAACCGCCCTCTGCGACGTCAACCACGGCGAGGAACAGCGCTTTCTCGCCCCGCTGCAGGTGGGCTATCTGCCGGGCGTGCAAAAAACCATCCGCAGCCAGCTGACCGAACTCAACGTCCACCGCATCCAGGAACTGGCCGGGATCAAATCCGAGCATCTGCAGATGGTCTTCGGCCGCTTCGGCCTGCTGCTGTTCCAGCGCGCCCGCGGCATAGACGACCGCCCGGTGCAACCGCCGCGCCGCAGTCCCGAAATCGTCGAAACCGCGGAACTGGCCGACGACTGCAACGACTTCGACCACCTGCGCCGCCTCACCTTCGCACTCCTGGCCCGCGCCACCCGGCGCCTGCGCCGCGACCAGCTCTTCACGCAACGGGTGACCGTGGAAATCCGCTACGCCGATTACCGCGACGCCAGCGCCCATAGCCGCACCGCGGCGGCGCAAAACGACGCGGAACTGCGCGCCAGCACCGAAGCGACCCTCCAGAACGCCCTGGCACGGCGCGTACGCGTGCGCAAAATCACCCTGCGCCTCGGCGGCCTGGGTCCGGCCAGCAGCCAGCTCGGACTCTTTCCGGCCCAGGAAAATCCCAAAACCGAGGCCCTCACCCGCGCCCTGGACCGAATCCGCGACCGCTTCGGCGATGCCGCCATCCGCTTTGGCTATGCGGCGTGAGACGGCGGCAGGAGGGAGGCGTCCTGCGCAGGAAGCCGCACCCCCGTTTGCAGAAAAAAGTTGACCTTTAGCAAAAATATGCTATATTGCACTTTGAAGGAGGCGGTCATGATCATCTCCGCCAGCCGGCGCACCGACATACCCCGCTACTATGCGGAGTGGTTCATCCACCGCGTCCGCGCCGGCTACTGCAGGGTGCCCAATCCCTTTAATCCGAAAAGGGCGAGCCGCGTTGACCTGCGCCCGGAAGCGGTCGACGCCTTTGTCTTCTGGACGAGGTATCCGAAACTGTTAATGCCCTTTTTAGCGGAACTTGAAAGATCTGAATTCAAGTTTTACTTTCAATACACCATAACCAACTATCCCGGGCAGTATGAGCCGGGTGCAGCGCCGCTGCAGCAAGTCATTGACTGTTTCAAGGCTCTGGCGCAGCAGTTGGGCCCAAGGCGCGTGATCTGGCGTTATGATCCCATCCTGTTCAGCGATGATTGCACATTGGCGTTCCATCAAAAGAATTTCGAATTTCTCTGCGCGCAGCTGTGCGGTTCGACCCGGAAGGTGGTAATCAGTTTTCTGGATGAATATCGTAAAACGCTTTTGCGGATGCGGACGGCAAAGATACCCTATCAGGGGGATGCGCTGCTGCATCACGGCCTGGCGCCTTTGCTGCAACATATAATGGCGGTCGCTGAGTCAAACCAGATGAATGTTGCGTCATGCGCCGAGCCGGAAGTTGTGCAGTCATATGGCATCTCTACAGACCGCTGTATCGATGACCGGCTGCTGAAAAGCGAATTTGGACTGAACCTGAATTATCAAAAAGATCCGGGACAGCGCCCCTTGTGCGGCTGCATGCGCAGCAGGGACATAGGCGTCAACAACACCTGTGCGGCCGGCTGCCTCTACTGCTATGCCACGCATAATCCTGAAGAGGCGCGAATTCGTTGCCGCCATCACGATGTGAACGCAGAATCTCTCGTTTGATCCCGCCCCCTGCAAACCGGAGTCATTGCGGGCGTCAAGGCTGTTCGCTGAGAATGGCAGCCATTTTGTGCAAAAAAGAAGTAAAAGTATCCTGACCTGATAAATTCTGCCCCATGTGTTCATGAAAACACAAAAAAATCATTTTGCTCATCAGAGAATAGGGAGAAAAACCATGTCCGCTGTGAAGATTATCCAATTCTCCAACAAGACCGCCAGAGATCGCCGTCTCTTGAAAATTTTTGTCGATTTCCACTGGAAACATTATGAAAATGACCCGCAATACATCCCGTTGCTCGATTATGAATACCTCGGTTTCAAACTTCTTGGCATCACCGGCTTTTTTGAACCCAGAAACCTGTTTTTCAAACACGCCGAGATGACTTTTTTTCTGGCACAACGCGGTGAAAAGGTGGTGGGCCGCTGCAATGCCTTTGTCAATCATAATCACAACAAGCACTGGAATGACAAGGTGGGTTTTTTCGGACAGTTCGAGACAATCGATGACCAGGAAGTCGCTGATGCGCTGTTGAACGCCGCCGCCGAATGGCTTAAAAGCAAGGGCATGACCACCATGCGCGGTCCGCAAAACCTGCCGGTCAATGAGGCGACACCAGGATGCCTCGTTGAAGGATTCGACTCCCGGCCGGTGGTTTATTACCATTACAACAAGCCCTACTATGAAAAAATATTGCAAAACTATCAGATGCAGGTGGTCAAGCGCGTCAAATCGTGGGAAGTGCCGGTGGATCGTCCCATGGAAGAGAAGCTGGAACGCGTCGGCAAAAAGGTGATGGAGCATTATGGCGTCACCATCGAGGATTGGGGGCAACGGCCTCTGAGCGTTCGCAAGGAAGAGATGCTGCAGGTCTATAACGAAGCCTGGAATGACAACTGGGGCTATGTGCCCTTCACACGGGAAGAATTTTGCAAAAATGTCGACGATATGCAGCTGATCATGGAGAAGGGGCTCTTTATTTTCGTCTATGTCAAGGGTGAACTGGCGGCTTTTTTTGGTGGTGTTCCCAATATTTTTGAACGCATGAAGCCGCTCTCCTGGCGCCGCCGCTGCGAATTGCTGCGCGCCGCGCGCATGCTGCTGACAAAAGGCAGAATCACCGGATTCCGCCTCGGCTACATGGGCGTGCGCCCCAAATTCCGCCGCCTCGGAATCGATGGCGTCATGTTGTGGCAGCAGAAAGTCTTTTCGCAGAAAAAGGGCTATGATTACGCCGACCTCGGTTGGGTTCTGGAAGACAACGTCCTGATCATTCGCGTGGTGGAGATGATGCAAGACTTTAAGCTGTCAAAAGTCTATGCCATCTTTGAGAAAGAAATTCGCTAGAAAGAAGTAAACGATGCCCCGGCCGCACCAACAAGGCGACTTTATCCATTTGCACGTCCATTCCAATTACAGCCTGTGCCGGGGCGCCAATAGCATCGAGGATATCTGCGGCCGTGCAAGCGAGATGGGGTTTTCCCATCTCGCACTGACCGATACCAACGGCATCTATGGACTGGCTTGGTTCCTGCAGGAGGCGCGGGCGCAAAACCTCACCCCCCTGGTGGGCGCATTCCTGCAACACCGCGCCAATCACGCCGTCATGCTCGCGAAAAATCTCACCGGCTACCGCACCCTGTGCCGCACCCTCACTGCCTTGCACGGCGATGAAGCGTTCCATCTCATCGATTGGCTGAAAGGAAACCGCGAGCAGGTCATCCTCCTCAGCGATGATCTGGCCTTGCTCGAAGCGCTGCACCAGGCGGGCGTCCGGGATGATCTTTATGCAGAAATCGTTCCGCATCGTAACCGCCACAAGACCCTGCAATTCGCCCGGAAGAAAAATATCCCCCCCGTCGCCAGTCAGGCCGCCTATTTTCTCGACCGCAAGGATTTTGAGGTGCATCGCCTGCTGCGGGCCATTGACCTCAACACAACCCTGACCCGCATTCCCGCCCACGAACTGGCGTCCCCTGAGGCGCATTTGATCCCAACGGCAGAGATGCAAAATTATTTTCCGGATTGCCCGGAGGCGATCACGAATAGTAAACGCATTGCAGAACAGTGCACGTTCGATCTGAATTTCGGCAAAAACATCTTTCCATCGTTCCAGGGTCCTGAGGGCCAGGATGCGCAGACGTATTTGCAACAGCAAGTCGAAAGGGGCGTGATTTGGCGATATGGTTCGTTCTCCCCTGAAGTCAGGCAGCGCATGGATTTTGAACTGGACCTCATCAACCGCAAGGGATTCGCCCCCTACTTTCTCGTGGTTGCTGATGCCGTGCGCCAGGCGCCGCGCACCTGCGGCCGCGGTTCGGCCGCTTCCAGCCTCGTCAGCTATAGCCTCGGCATCACCCATGTGGATCCCATCAAATATGACCTTTTTTTCGAACGTTTCCTCAATCCGGGCCGCGTGGATCCGCCGGACATCGATGTCGATTTCCCCTGGGATGAGCGCGACGACATCATCGATTATCTCTTCCGCAAGTATGGCCGTTCCTGCGTCGCCATGATCGCCAACCACAACTGTTTCAAAGCCCGCTCCGCGGTGCGCGAGATTGCCAAGGTCTATGGCATGCCCGATCGTGAGATAGGTCTGATCAGCAAAAAAATGACCAGCTACTGGCAGCCGGGCAACCTGGAGCAATTAATCCAAACCCATCCGGTTTACAAGGGGACCGAGCTGCGCCCCCCCTGGCCGGAGATTCTCCAGCACGCCGAAAAAATTCGCGGATATCCGCGGCATCTCTCCATTCACTGCGGCGGTGTGGTCATTGCGCCGGAAGGGCTCGACCACTACTGTGCCGTGCAGCCGGCCAAAAAAATTCTCCGGCCCGCCGGTGTTCTCACTGAAGGCGATACAGGCTTGCCGCGGGAACTGGAACACGTTCAGGTGGTGCATTGGGAGAAGGATCAATCCGAGGATATGGGACTGGTGAAAATGGATATCCTCGGCAACCGCTCGCTGGCGGTCATCCGCGACGCGCGCCGCGCAGTCCTGGATAATTATGGCATTGATCTTGATTTCAACCGCATCAATCCCCTGCAGGATGAAGCCACCCGGGCGATGCTGGCGCGCGGTGATACGATCGGCGTTTTCTACGTCGAATCGCCGGCCATGCGGCAGCTGCAACGCAAAACCGGCAAGGGCGATTTCGAGCATCTGGTCATCCACAGCTCCATCATCCGTCCGGCTGCGGCGGTGTTCATCGAAGAGTATGTGCGGCGTCTGCGCGGTGGTGCCTACAAACCCCTGCATCCCACACTGGAAAACCTTCTCAAAGAAACCTATGGCATCATGGTCTATCAGGAGGATGTCTCCAAGGTCGCCATTGCCCTGGCGGGTTTTGATTCTTCCAGCGCCGATGATTTGCGCAAAATTGTCACCAAGAAGCACAAACGCCATCAACTTGAAGCGTATAAAGTGCAGTTTTTTATGGGAGCACAGCAAAAAGGCGCTGATGCGGAGACCTGCGAGAAAATCTGGGAGATGATCCTCAGTTTTGCAGAATACAGTTTTTGTAAACCCCATTCTGCTTCCTTCGCGTTGGTCTCTTTCCAGTCGGCCTATTTGCGCGTGCATTATCCCGCGGAATTCATAGCCGCGGTGATCAGTAATCAGGGAGGCTATTATTCCGCCTTTGCTTACATTTCGGAAGCGCGGCGCATGGGATTGCAGGTACTTCTGCCGGATATCAATGAAAGTGAACAAAAATATAGCGGAAGGGGCAAAAAGGTTCGTGTCGGATTGATGCAGCTAAAGGGAATAACGCAAAATGCCGTGAAAACAGTACTGGCAGAACGGCAAAAAAACGGGCTTTTTGCATCTTTTGCGGATTTCTTGTCCCGCGTCACGTTTGATGCGGCGGATATTGCTATCTTTATAAAGGCGGGAACTTTTGATACCCTGGAACCGCATAAATCGAGACCCGAGCTGTTGTGGCATCTCTATTGGTGGCAATCGCACAAAAAATCAGCACCCGCAACTGGCACAACCCTATCGCTTTTTGAAGAGAATACGGTATTGCCGGATGAACTGCCCAAACCCCCTGCCTATAGTTCCAAGGAGCTGTGGCAAATGGAGGAGGAGATACTGGGATTTCTGCTGTCGCAGCATCCGCTCACCCTATACAAGGAGCAAATACAACGCCTCCGGCATGTCAAGGGTTGTGATCTTCACAAGCACATCGGTGAGCATGTCCACACCATTGGCTGGTTCATCACCGCCAAAGTCGTCAGCACCCGGCACAAACAACTCATGGAATTCATAAGCTTTGAAGATACAACCGCCATTTACGAGACCACTTTTTTCCCTAAAGTGTACACGCGGTTCGCCTATATGATGACGGACAAAAGGCCCTTTCTGCTGCAGGGGAGGGTCGATGAGCAGTTCGGCGCCATCTATCTAAATGTAGAAAAGATTCAATTTTTGTGATTTTGCAGTGGAATTTGCCGTGATTATCCCATATATTAACAGAATGAAAACGAGAATGATCAAGACGCCGGAAGAGGCCGAAACGCTCGACCCATCGTTACAAACCTTCATTCGCGACCTGCCCAAGGTTGAATTGCATCTCCATCTGGAGGGCGCTATCCGGCCGGAAACCGCTTTTGCGTTGATGCGCCGGAATCAATCAGGCCAACTTCCGGAACGGAGCGACCAGGTGCGCGACTTGTATCGCTTTGATGATCTCTCCCAATTCGTTATCGCCATGCGTTCTGTGACCAATCACGTGCGCACACTGGACGATTTGCAGCTCATCACCCGCCAGATGCTCGCCGATCTCATCGCGCAAAACACTTTTTATGTGGAATTCGATTGTGCGGTGCAGAAATATGTGGATCTGGGTCTGGATTTAAAGGAAATTATTGATACCCTTTACTGTTGCACGCTGGAAGTTAAAGACAAAATTCTTGCGCGTCTGATCATTAATTTGCAGCGATCCCATGGCGCTGAAAAGACCGCCGCACTCGTCGACCATATTGCCCGTATGGCGCACCCGTTTATTGCCGGCGTGGGACTATCCGGCGATGAAACGCTCTATCCGCAAAAACTCTTCGTCCGTGCTTTCACCGCGGCAAAAGAGGCAGGATTGAACCGTACCGTGCACGCCGGTGAAGCGCTGGGTCCCGAAAGCATCCTGGATGCCCTGAATATTTTGCATGCCCAGAGAATCGATCATGGCACACAGGCGTTCAAGGATCAAAATCTGGTGCAGCGCCTGAAAGATGAAGCAATCCCCTTGACGCAGTGCATCAGCAGTAACGTCCGGCTTCATATCGTCCAGGGTGTGGAGGATCATCCTTTTGCGGATTATCTGCGTGATGGTTTGGTGGTGGCCCTGCACACCGATGATCCGCAAGTGTTTGCGGTTACATTGAATTCAGAATATGAACTGGCGGCCAGGGCATTTAATTTGACCCGGGAGGAAATTGTGCAGATTCTGTGCAATGGTATTCGGGGTTCTTTCCTGTCGCAGGAAGTGCAAAAGGGTTTGATCGATCAATTC
>CAUJEL010000203.1 GCA_963169875.1 Candidatus Zhuqueibacterota bacterium | reverse complement strand
GGCGCGACATTTCCCAGCACATTTGCAGCGGCTTTAAGGCCGTCGCCGAATTCCTGTTGCGGCATGCTGAGCAGTTCATGGATGTTCTCGGGAAAGATGAACCAGAAGGCCCCCGTGTGCATAGTCAGCTCGGGCAGGTCAATTTTACCCCAGCCGATGTTTTCATGCGTGTTGAACTTGATTTTTTTGTACATGGTGGCCACGCTGGTCACAGAAACTTCGCCATAACCGCAGGCGCATGCGCCGAAAGCCAGTTCCTCGATGCTTTCCAGAACGCGCAGGTCGGTCTTGAGCTGAGCGTCGGTATAATGATCGACCGCCACCTCGCGGACATAAGCCTTGCGGCGTTCCCAATCGAGCTTGTCCACATGATATTGCTGACTGCCGTGGATATAGATGGCTTCATCATGGACCATCAGTGGAGCGGCAAACAGGTCGATCTCGCCTATGACGCGCTCTTCGGCGGTGGTTTTATCAATGATGACAACATTCTCTTCTGCGGCGCTGCGCAGACTCACGGCTTCAGCCGGATAAATCTCGGCCATCCAGTGCCAGCGCCCCTCGGCCCGATGCACCACGCGATGATCCTCGAGATAGGAAAGAATTTCCTGAGTAGCGTCCACCCCATCGCCGCCATCCCAGCGCGCGCCAAACCGTTCATCCGTTGAAAAGGGCAGCTCAAAAGCGGCACATTTGACATGACTGAGCAGGACGATGAGATTATCGGGATTGATGATGCCGGCTTCCGGGGACATGCCAAAGAGATAGTCCGGATTGCTGACGATGAATTGGTCCAGGGGAGACGATGATGCAACCAGAATCGCCATGGAAGCATCATTTCTGCGTCCGGCCCGGCCTGCCTGTTGCCAGGTGCTGGCGATGGTGCCAGGATATCCCGCCATGATGCACACCTGCAATTGCCCGATGTCGATGCCTAATTCCAGGGCATTGGTGCTGACCACACCCATGATTTCACCGCTGCGCAGCCCCCGTTCGATCTCGCGGCGTTCCAGCGGCAGATAGCCGCCGCGGTAACCGCGCACCTGGAGCTCCGATTGCTGCAATCGCCGCAATGTCTCTTTCAAATAGGTGAGGATGATTTCGACGCGCATGCGGCTGCGGGCAAATACGATGGTCTGCACCTGGTGCTGCAAAAAGCGGGCGGCCAGTTTTTGCGTCTCTTTGATGTAAGATTGACGAATTCCCAGTTCCCGGTTGACCACGGGCGGATTGTAGAGGATGAAATGTTTGGCGCCTCGCGGTGCGCCGTTTTCCGCCACCATCTCCATGGACTCGCCGGTCAGACGCTCGGCAAATTCACGGGGATTGGCGATGGTCGCGGAACAGCAGATGAACTGCGGCTGCGAACCATAAAAAGCGCAGATGCGCTTCAGGCGGCGCACCACATTGGCCAGATGACTGCCGAAGACGCCGCGGTAGTGATGCACTTCGTCTATGACGATATAGCGCAAATTCTCGAACAGCTTGACCCAGAGTGTATGATGCGGCAAAATGCCGCTGTGCAGCATATCCGGATTGGTGACAACGATATGGCCGGAGGTGCGAATTGATTTGCGCGCGGCGACCGGCGTGTCCCCATCAAACGTATAGCTTTTAATATCAAAATCGATATCATCGCCAAGAATCTCGATCAATTCATGCAGTTCCGCCACCTGGTCCTGGGAAAGCGCCTTGGTGGGAAACAGATACAGCGCCCGCGCTTCCCGGGTCTGCAGAACCTTCTGCAGCACCGGGACATTATAACACAGGGTTTTGCCTGAGGCGGTAGGCGTCACAATCACCGTATTTTTACCCTTGAGGATCAACTCAATGGCCCGCGATTGGTGACTATAGAGCTGTTTGACGCCATGTTTTTCGAGCGCCCGCAAGAGTCGCGGGTCCATGGATTCCGGAAAAGGAGCAAACCGTGCAGGTTGTGCAGGGATCTGTTTCCATACACTTACATTACGCAGAAAATCCGGGTCGCGTTGCAAGGTATCTATGAGTTGATCCATGTTCATGGCTTGAATCCTCTTCCAGAAAGGGTACAACTTAACGGTCGCCACCGCATGATGGTCTGCGACAGCGTGCTCATGCAGCCAAAATAATTCACCGCCCAAACGCATGGAATTGCAAAGAGAATATTACCATGAAAATAACACTACAAGCCACTTTGAGGTCGAGATGAGCTTCAAATCAAAGCTTGACCTTCAACACCACCAGAGATAACTCAGCGGAGACTGTGAGCTCGGCAGCTTAGGAACAGAGCGGGCAAACGGTGCAAAATCTCAATCGCACGGGCAGTTGCAGAAATATACATAAAGCTGCTAATTAATGCAATGACAAGATTTTTGCATGACTTGTCACCTTGTTACGCAGCGGTAGACCTGGCCGTATTCCCGGGCGCTTTTTTCCCAGGAAAATTTTGCAGCCTGAATGAACCCCTGCCGGATCAACTCATGGTAATCACGGCGGCGCTCCACATAGAAATTTTTTGCAGTGCACAGCATATCATATAGCGCGTCCACCATGTCCACCATCCATGGATTAAATTTGCGCGCCTGTACCAGTCTGGCCTGCGCAGCAAACGCCGTGATATTGGCAACCGTGTACTGATGCGGCTCTTCACGAAACAAAAAACCATTCAAGCCATCAGTAACTTGATTAGCTAATCCGCCGGTATTACGGGCAATTACAGCTGTTCCATTGGCCATAAAATCGAGGGCGGCGCCAAATGGTTCATAGATGGAAGGCATGACGCCATAGGTGCTGCCCGTCAACAATTCCTGAAAGCCCTTTTCCATGCGAATGGGGTAAACCGTAACATTGCCGCGGCATTTGCTGGCGATTTCATGAAAGATATCCAGGTCCTCTTCATGCACCGGCATGGGAGTGACGATCAGTTTGATTTCATCTCTGCCGAAGCGTTCAACAGCGCGCAACAAAACATCGTATCCTTTCTGGACCGGGTCAAGTCGGCCGTTCATGAACAGGATCGGAATCTCCTCCGGCAGATTGCGTATGGAGCCGCGCTGATAGGTGAGTTGGCCAAAACGTTCGTCAGGCAAATAGGTTTCCAGAATCTGCAGCAGCACCGCTCGTTTTCGTTTCTTGATTTCAGCAATCTGGCGAATGGTATGCTGATCGCGCCTGGGAAAATCCGTTGAAAAAGCGACAAAAGGACCGTTATTGACGCCCACAACCGGGCGGCGCTGAAAAATGGGCTGCAAGTGGGGTGCAAAATGATCAATCTGGATGGGGTCTTGCTGCAGTTCACCCGCAAAATGATCGCTCACGGTTGTATTGGGACCATCGGCCAGTGACAGGCCGATGGCAAAGGCATTCCAGCCGGGAATTTTAGTCTCTTCCACCCTTTTTTGCAGCGATTCATGCAAAATATTCTTCAACACCGGGGAGGGTATAAAGCTGTCATATGGATTGTGCATGGTGATGACGACAGCGGCACTGTGCAGTTGCTGTTCGAGCACTGCTTGTTTGATGGTGAGGGTCAGCAGCGCGGTTTGCCAATCCTGTGCATGCAGGATGGTGTCTTTGTCGAAACCGATGGCCGCTAACAAGTGCGGCACTGCCGTGACAAAAAAGAGCGCATTATTCTGCAAGGCTTCGTCGTTCTTTTCGCTGTCATCTGGAAAATAGATATAGGGATCCTTGAGCCTGTTCCTGGCGGAGAAAAATCCTTCTGCCTTGATAAAGTACTCCGTCAATGAACCTGGATGCGGTTCGGTGTATTCATTTTCAAAGGTATACACTTCGACGGGATGCTCCTTGGCTGCAAACGGGACGGAAAATGAGATGGTGCTTTTCGCCAGTGGCGCCGTGGCCATTATATGGGGATAATAGGGCGAAACCAGGCATGCTTTTTTGAACTGGTTGATTTCCTTTAAAAAGGGTATTTCCTTGGCGGTTACGGCAGCCAGTCCCCCGCTGCGCGCAAAACGGTTTTCGAACGCGCAAAAAGCCAGATGCGCCGGCTGCATGGACGCCAGACGCTGGTAGATGAAATCCGTCTGTTCTTTGGTGAAAAAGACGCCCATCATGGTCCAGTCTTTTCGCCAATGTTCGGAAATGAGGTTCATAGCATCTCCCGGAAAATAATCTTCAAATGATGCTCCAATTTAATCATTTTTTTGGTATTTTCAAATTTTCGCAAGCTGGTTCCTTAAAAAAAGTGGGCCTCTGTGATCATGCCCACTTTTGTGCCAAACAATCAATGCCCATATCCTGCCGCATGCATCTCATCCGCCGCTATTTTTTTCGGGCTTTTTCATACAGGTCCGGAAAGTGGAGTTTAACCTGCTCTTCCAGCTCCTCATCGGAGATGGTGGTCAGGCGTTTCTCTTTTTCGTACTGATCCATGACCCAGCGCTGAATCTTGGCGACCTTCATGACGGTGAGCTGTTGTTCGCCTTTGAGTCCGAGGAAATCGTTCACCCATAGGGCGACGCCGTCGGTGCCCGATTTGTCGGTTATGGCTACACGCGGAGAACGGTTCAAGAGCGCCGTCGTATCAAAGATATTATAGATTTCTTCATTGCGCCGCAATCCACCGGCATGAATGCCGGCGCGTGTGGTGTTGAAATCCTTGCCGACGAACGGATAATTGTAAGGAATCGGAGCGCCAATGACTTTGGTAAAATAATCGGCGATCTCGGTGATGACGGCCAAATTAACACCATTGAGGCCACCTTTTAGGGCGACGTATTCGATGACCGCGCTTTCCAGCGGCGGATTGCCGGTCCTTTCGCCGAAACCGAAGAGCGTCGTATTCACTGCATTGAGTCCATAAACCCAGCAGCTCGCCCCGTTGATGTGTACTTTATGAAAATCGTTGTGCCCGTGCCATTCAAGCCGCTGCGCGCTGACGCCGCACTCTTCTCTCATGCGGTAAATTAATTTGGGAATGGAACGGGGTTCTGCGACATTGGGATAGGAAATGCCGAATCCCATGGTATCGCACAAGCGGATTTTGACCTTCATGTTTTCCGGCATGTTCGCAGTCATCTTTTCCAGACGTTGCACAAATGGCAGGACAAATCCCTTGATATCGGCCCGGGTGACATCCTCGAGATGGCAGCGCGGCCGGATGCCCGCTTCCAGGGCGGCTTCCACCACTTCGCAATACTGATCCATGGCTTCCTGGCGTGTTTGATTCTGTTTATAAAAGATGTGATAGTCCGATGCGCTGGTGAGCATGCCGGTTTCCTTGAGTTCCATCTCCTTCACCAGCCGGAAATCGGCTTTGTTGGCGCGTATCCAGCCGGTTATCTCCGGATATTTCAATCCGAGGTTGCGGCAGGCATCCACGGTATCGCGGTCATTTTGTGTATAGAGAAAAAATTCCGTCTGCCGGATCACGCCATGGGGACCGCCCAACCGTGACAGCATTTCATACGTTTTTACCATCTGTTCTTTGGTATAAGGCGGCCGCGATTGCTGGCCATCGCGGAAGGTGGTGTCAGTGATGTGGATATCGCGATCAACCACAGAACGGGGATCAAAATGGACTTGTTTGCCATCGATGATCTCGCTGATCTCGTTTTCGAACCGGATCAGCGGGGGCAGCGCATAGGGAAATGTATCCTTGATCAGGTTCGGTTCTTGCACATGAATGAGGGGATATTCTTTCATGGAAAACCTCCACGGTCAAAAAGTGATCAAAGCTCGCGCAAGCAAAAGCTAATCAGGGAGCAGCTTGACAAAAAAATCAATGGCAGCACCAACG
>CAUJEL010000202.1 GCA_963169875.1 Candidatus Zhuqueibacterota bacterium | reverse complement strand
AACTACGAACCTTGTACTGCCAGATTTTCTTTGATGCTTGCCAACGGGACCTGAACAGCACACGTTCGTAGTTCCAGCTTTAGCTGGTCGTTTTCCGCCTGAAGGCGGAACTACGAACCTTGTACTGCCAGATTTTCTTTGATGCTTGCCAACGGGACCTGAACAGCACACGTTCGTAGTTCCAGCTTTAGCTGGTCGTTTTCCGCCTGAAGGCGGAACTACGAACCATGGTTTCTCCGATTAAGGGGGAACGAAAAAGACTGTTTCCTTTGCCTGGGAATCACAGTTTCCCAAATTCCCACGCCGCCTCCACCATGGCGCGGTAGTTGGCCACCGGAATGTAATTGGGCACCGAATTGCCCGAGCCGACGCAATATCCGCCGGAGCGTCCTACATCCTCGATCAAGCCCTTGACCACGGCGCGTATTTCTTCGGGTGTGCCGCGCGCCAGCAGGTCCACATCGACGCTGCCGATCAGTCCCAACCGCTCGCCATAGCGCGCCTTGACCTCGCGGATATCCATGGCCTTGGGTTCGATGGGATGCAAGGCATTGACGCCCAATCCGATCAACTCTTCCATCATATCCCAGAGTTTGCCGTCGCTGTGATAGATCATGGGAATATGGCGCTGGCGGCAGAGGTCGCCGATCTTTTTCATCCACGGGAAGAGATAGGTGCGCAGGGTGGCTGGAGAAATCATCAGACCGGAGTAATAGGCGATATCATCGCTGTAGAACAGGGCGCCCACCACCTCGTATTGTGCCATGCGTTCGAAAAGCCCATAAATGGTGGAGCCGATTCTATCGAAGACGGCCGCCACCAGTTCGGGGTTTTCCACCAGGGCGAAAGAAAAGGTTTCGAATCCCATGAATTCCCAGGTGAAGGTGAAAATATCCCCATACTGGCCAATGACCTTCATGTCAGGCGGCAGCAGCCTGGTCGCCTCTTCGAAAAGGCGGAACTGCTGCTCCTCCACGACGGCAAACTGAAACCGTTCGAACTGCTCCCAGTTGGTGATGGCGCCTGTGCCTTCGCTGCCCCAGGTGCGGGCGCGGTCCAGCTCGGAAGCAGCGGATTGGCGCAAGCCGCCCTCGGGCACGGCGGCGCCCGGATTCATGTTGATGAGCGGCTGCAGCTTGATGTAATCATAACCGGCGAGGCGGAAAAAATCGATCTTGTCCTGCAATCCGGTGATCGGCCGGCCGATGAACTGCGCCATGATGCTTTCGTCGACGCCGAGTTCCAGCAGGGGCGCGCGCTCCGCTTTGCCCGCGCGCAGCGTCTTTTCCAGGCGCCCGAAATCGGGGGTATAAGGTGCAAATTTAAGAGACATGAACCGGTTCTCCATATGTATTTTGACAAAATTTATTGCACCTGGACCACGCTATGAATCAGTGTGCCCAATCCGTCGATGCTGCATTCGATGGTATCGCCCGGGACGATGGGACCGACGCCTTCGGGCGTGCCGGTGAGAAGCACATCGCCGGGCTCGAGCGTCATAAATTTGGAGATGTACGCAATCAAGGCCGGGATCTGAAAAACCATGGCACTGGTGTTGCCGGATTGGCGCACCTGGCCATTAACGGTTAGTTTCATTTCCAGGTTATGGGGATCCTTGACCGCATCAGCAGGAACGAGATAGGGACCCAGAGGACAGAAGGTATCCATGCCTTTGGAAAGAGTCCAGGGCCGGCCTTTGGCCTGGTCGGCGCGTTGCATTTCGCGGGCGGTGATGTCGTTCGCAATGGTGTACCCTGCCACATGCCCCATGGCGCTTGATTCGGGTATGTTGCTGCCTTTTTTGCTGATGATGACGGCCAGTTCCAGTTCATGATCGACGCGGCCGACGCCGTCAAGGATGCGCACCTGTCCCTGATGCGGCAGCAGGCACGACGGCACTTTGGTGAAAAACATCGGCGCCTCGGGCACGGCGTTATTGAGTTCTGCGGCGTGGGCGCGATAGTTGCGGCCCAGGCAGAGGATTTTTGTCGGCCGCGCCACCGGCGTTTGAAAGCGCACCGGCTCGGTGATGCGCAAATCCTCGAGATCGCGCACCTCTTTCACCGCGGCGATGACTTGATCAATGGTCTCCTGGGAGAAATAGTCCAGTTCCACCATGAGCTGAAGAAAGGGCAAGTCGGGGGCATTGGGAAAGTTCTGGATCTCTTTGAAATAGCGCCAGATTTGCGTGAAATTCAAGCGGCCGTCTTCGGTCTCGACGCCGATGCGGGGTTCGTTCTTGCTGGTGAGGTAAGCGAAGGCTTTCATGGGAACTCCTGAAGTAGAAAAAACCAATTAAAAGTTGTTGAAGGACTTGATGTGTAAATTAACGCGCACCAAAAACAAGCAGCGCAATAAAAACTTTTACGCCCTGTTTTTCAGAATGCGAAAACTTGCGACTACTAGCAAAAAACGCGAATCACACAAAGGATACAGTAATTTTTTAAAATTTCCTGAACTGAGCGATTGCCAAAACCTTGGGAAGGTTCCCAACCTTCGCAAGATTGCCTTTTGTGCACCAATCGCTCAATTCAGGTATTTGTTAGAATTACCAATTTTTTTTTCGCGAATTTCGAGAGTTTCGTAGTCATATTTTTTGCAGGCAAATTTTATACACTATTACGAACTTTTCTGTTCTATTCATCAACCGCCGGGCGCGCCGAGCTCATTTTATTATGATTATCGAACAAGTTTTGATGCGAATTTCGTCTCAGTCTACAAGTTATTATCGATGCCATTTTTTTGTTTTTCTTTTCTTTGCGTACCTCGGCGTCCTTGGCGGTGAATAATAGAAGTTAGATAAGACAATGTCTAAAATAATATCAAACCTGCAGCTAAATAGCAAGCAAATTATCCATATAGGGCACTTGCGCCACCCATAAAAAAGCCCGTCGCTGGCGAACAGGACGGGCTTGATGTCAATGTAAGGGAATTATCTCTGCGAAGCGGTGCGACCGCGCGCAAGGCCGATCAGGTGATCCATCAAGGCGGCGAGGAGCAGCACACCAGCGGCGATGATCAGCAGGGAGTAGTTGAAATTGAAATCGCCGGTCATGGATTTCAAGGAGGGCAGAAAATTAAACTTTTCCAGCAAGCTGAAATCGGGTTTCAGGCTGGGCGCCTGAATCTTTTTAATGGATTCAAGATAATTGTCCGCGTGCAGATAGGGCAAGCTGAAACTCAGGGCGCCGATGAACATGCCGATGCCGGCCAGCACCTGCAGCAGTTGTTGATAGACAGAACCCGCGGGATCCGGTTTGATCTTTTGCATCACCTTGTCTTGCAGCTGGGGCGAAGGCGTCCATTGGGGCGCCTGACGCAACCCGGAAAAAACGATCTCGTAGGTATCGAGCCGCTCCTGGCAGAGCGGACAATGACGCAGATGATCGATCTTTTCCCGGTCGCGCAATTGCTGATCCAGATACAATTGCAGATCTTGATCCTGTAAGTGTTTCACTTAAACAGCCTCCATGTGATAGAGCGCCAGCATCCGGTCCCGTAAAAACCGGCGGGCGCGAAACAGATAACTCTTGACGGTCCCAGCAGGCAGATTCATGATTTCACCGATCTCTTCGTAACTCATCTCTTCGAGATGAAAGAGCACCAGAATTTCGCGATAGGGCAACGGGATCTGCTCGATCTCCCGTTCGAGTGTTTTGCGTAAATCCCGGGTTTCGACGCGATCAAGCGGCGTTCCCTCCGCAGAGGGAATCCATTCCATACTCTGGGTCTCAGCATCATCGTCCGCAACCTGCAAATCCTGATACAACGGCACCCGTTTCTTCTCGAGATAATTGAGGCACGTGTTATGGGCAATGGTGGCAATCCAGGTTGAGAACTTGCTGCGGAACTGAAATGCGCCCAGATTGCGGTAAATTTTGATGAAGATGTCTTGACAAAGATCATCGCGATCCGAGACCCTGGGGACCATCCTCGCCACCACATGTGCCACCAATCCCTGATACCGTTCAATGAGTACCGCAAAATCGGTGTGATGGCCACCGAGAATGGATTCTATAAGGGTCTTGTCATCGCTGAGATTCATACACTCTTATTAGACCGTTGAAAGAGGAAAAAGTTGCAAAAAAAGCTGACTCTGAAAATAACGGATTTTTTACCAAAAATGCAAACATTTTGCCATTTTCTGCAACCTTTTTAAAACTGGCCGGTCTGATTTAGTAGAGACACTAATGATCCAGGACATTCATTTCATTTGAAAGGATACTACCATGCAAGACATTATTGTTCCTCTCGGCCTATTCGGACTCGTCGTTTTTATGATTGTCCGTCTGTCTGACAATAAATTCCGCCGTTATCTGGTGGACAAAGGGCTCTCCCCCGAAGCCGCACAGGAATTCTTCAAAAAGCCGGTTCAGGACAACGTGCCCTCGTCTCTAAAGTGGGGCCTGGTGCTGACGGCTGTCGGCGGCGCCGCTCTGTTGGGTTTGAGCATGGGCGATGCCCAGGAAGAATATATGATCATCTTTATGCTCCTGGGCGCCGGCATCGCGCTGATCGTCTACTATTTCATCGCCGCCTATCTGGGCAAAAAACAGTAATCCTGAAATTTTTCATGAATCAAGCCATGCTCCTGCAGAGGGGCATGGCTTTTTTTATGGATCAACAGGCTCAACCAACTTTTTCTTGATCGCGATCTTTTTCTTTCGTATATAGTCCTAGCAAATACAGGGATTGCCGTTCATCATTTCGCGAGGATAGTATGGAAAAAGTTCTGGTGCTTGGTGCGGGCATGGTCGGCCGGGCGATGGCCATCGATCTGTGCACATCGTACGAGGTGACCGCGGCGGATATCAACGGCCCGGTACTGCAGCATCTCGCCAAGGAGCATCCCCTAAAAACCATCAAGGCGGATTTGTCAAAAGCGGATGTGATAGCTCAATTGGCGCCTGAATATGATCTGGTGGTGGGCGCCGTCCCAGGCCACATGGGATTCAACATGCTCAAGACGGTGATCGAAGGCGGGAAAAACATCGTCGATATCTCCTTCTTCCCCGAAGACCCCTTTGCCCTGGATGAGTTGGCCCGGCAGAAAAAGGTCACTGCCGTGGTCGATTGCGGCGTGGCGCCGGGCATGAGCAATCTCCTGCTGGGCTATCACAGCACACATATGCAAATCAGCGACTTCACCTGCCTGGTCGGCGGACTGCCGCGACGGCGCACCTGGCCGTTCGAATATAAGGCGCCCTTCTCCCCCATCGATGTTGTCGAAGAATACCTCCGCCCCGCCCGGCTGGTGGAAAACGGCGTCATCGTCACCCGTCCGGCCCTTTCTGAACCGGAATTGGTCGATCTCGAACCCGTGGGCACCCTGGAAGCCTTCAACACCGACGGTTTGCGCTCGCTGTTGCGCACCATGAATATCAGGAATATGAAAGAAAAAACCATGCGCTATCCCGGTCACATCGAGATCATGCGCATCTTCCGGGAGACCGGATTCTTCAGCAGCGAACCCGTGCTCATCAACGGCGCCATGGTGACGCCGCTGGAGGTCACCGCCAAACTGCTGCTGCCCAAATGGCACCTCAAAGAGGACGAAGAAGAATTCACCATCATGCGCATCGCCATGAGCGGGCTCGAAAACGGCCGTCCGCGCACCATCGCCTACAGCCTCTTCGACACCTACCATGCGGCCACGCATACTTCTTCCATGGCGCGCACCACCGGGTACACCGCCACCGCGGCTGTGCATCTCCTGCTCGACGGCGATTTCAAACGCCGCGGCATCTGCCCGCCCGAGTACATCGGCGCCGAACCGGGCTGCGCTGAAAAAATGCTGGCGTATCTCAAAGCCCGGGAAATTCATTACCTGAAGACGACCGATTAACCCGACCCGCGGACTGTGAGTTACTACTCAACTTTCAGAAAGATATCTATGATAAAGCATTCTTTTTCGATCACCTCCGGCACAACGTTGCTTGTGCTGATTTTCTTTTTATCAGCCGTGAACACGTCCTTTTCTCAACACATGTATGAAAACGCGGACGAACCACTCCTCATTAAAAACACCATGGAGCTGCTGAATCAGGGCAAACACGACAGCGTGCTGGCCATCTGCAATCAGCTCATGAAAAATCATCCCGAGAGTCCCTCCGGTTATTTTCTCGCAGCGGATGCCTATGAAACCATGAATCGTGATTTTCGACTCAAAACCTATCGCGCGCCCTTTGACAGCCTCATCCGCCTGGCGGTGACCAGGGCCGAGGCAAAGTTGGCCCAAGACCCCACCTCTTACAACTATTTCTCCAGCGGCATCGTCAAGAGTTATTATTGTCTCGCCCTGTTTCAGGCCGGCCATTATATCAAGGCCATCAAGACGGCGGAAAATGGCATTTCCCTGCTGCGAAAATCACACGCCCTGGAGCCGGATTTCGTCGATCCCCTCATGGGCATTGCCGCTTATGAGTATCATAAAAGCAAACTGCTATTCGGACTGCTGGGCGGCAGTGAAAAGGAGGCCATTGCAAAATTCAAAAAGGTCGTAAAATTGGGGCGCTACATATCGACCAATGCGGCCTATTCCTTGCAGGCCATCTATTTCGAAAATGCACAGTATGACAGCGCCCTGATCATAAACGATCAACTCTTTTTAAAATATCCGGAAAATCCTTCCTGTCTGTACCTGCGCGCCCTGCTGCTGGAACACGTCCAGCGCCTGCCCGAGGCACTGCAGATCTGGAACAGGCTGATCGCTGTGGTATCGGCGCCGCAGCCCGGCAGCAACGGCTATCTGGCGGAATGCCATTATCATGTCGCCTCCATCCATCGCCGGCTGGACCAGGCTAATTCGGCCTGGGTTTCCCTCATGCAAGCAGCCAGATTTGCCGCCAATCGCCAGGCCGATGCCGAATTGGAAGGCTCCCATGTAAAATTCAAGGAAATAAAATCCGACATAAATAAAGCACTCAGAGAGTGGAAGCGAAACGACGTGACCCCGATACGATAAAAGCCTATATTTACCAGAGTTTTTCAGTTGCAGTATATGATCGATCGTGGACCGGCTCCGCGAATAAGTCGCTTTCACAAGAAACGGAATCCACCCTCCGGTTAAGCAATGTTAAAAGCCTGGATCTATACCTGATTGCGCACTGTGGGATTCCAGTGGATCGTAGCCAATTGTGTCAATATGCATTTTCCATCCATTTGCTGCTGCGCTGCGCGTTCAAACAAACCTGAAAAGGATGCCAAATCATGCCAAACCGGATTGGATTCGACAACGAAAAATATCTTGCTGAACAATCCGCAGAGATCATTCAACGCATCGAACAATTCGGCGACAAGCTCTTTCTCGAGTTCGGCGGCAAACTTCTTTTCGATTTCCATGCAGCCCGTGTCCTCCCCGGTTACGATCCCAATGTGAAAATGCGCCTGCTGCAAAAACTCAAAGACAAAGTCGATATCATCCTGTGCATTTTTGCCGGCGATATCGAACATAAAAAAATGCGCGCGGATTTCGGCATCTCTTATGATGCGGATGCGCTCAAGCTCATCGATAATCTGCGCGAGTGGGGACTCGATGTCTGTGCGGTGGTGATCACGCGCTTCGAAGAGCAGCCCAGCGCAGTTCAGTTCAAGAACAAACTGGAGCGCCGCGGCATCCCGGTCTACACGCATCGATTCACCCGGGGCTATCCGGCCAGTGTGGAGTTGATCGTCAGCGAAGACGGTTACGGCGCCAATTCCTACATCGCCACCACCAAGCCGATTGTGGTGGTCACCGGTCCGGGGCCGGGAAGCGGCAAGCTGGCGACGGCGCTGTCGCAGCTCTATCACGAGCGCAAACGCGGCGTGCGCGCGGGGTATGCCAAGTTCGAGACCTTTCCGATCTGGAACCTGCCCCTCAAGCATCCGGTCAATGTGGCCTATGAATCCGCGACTGCAGATCTGCACGATGTCAATGTCATCGACGCGCATCATCTCGAAGCCTATAACATCAAAACCGTGAACTATAACCGCGATGTCGAGGCCTTTCCGCTGCTGCGGCGCATCATCGAAAAAATCACCGGGGAGCCGTGTCCCTACAAATCGCCGACGGACATGGGTGTCAACCGCGCCGGTTTCGGGATCACGGATGACCAGGCGGTACGGGACGCCGCGGTACAGGAGATCATCCGGCGCTATTTTCGCTACGCCTGTGAATACGCCATGGGATTGATCGACAAAGAGACGGTTGAGCGGGCGCAATTGATCATGGAAGAGATCGGCGCCAAACCCGAAGACCGGCCGGTGGTGCTGCCCGCGCGCCAGGCGGCTGAAGAGGCGCGCTTGCGCGGCAAGGGCAATGAGGGCATCTTTTGCGGCGCCGCCCTCGCGCTGTCCGATGGCACGGTGATCACGGGGAAGAACTCTCCAACCATGCATGCGGCCGCGTGTCTGATCATCAACACGGCGAAACATCTGGCCGGCATTCCGGCAAAAATAGATCTGCTGCCCAAAACCATTATTGAATCACTCAACCACTTCAAACGGGATGTCCTGATGGGGAATCGTCTGAGCCTGGATTTGGAAGAGGCGTTGATCGCGCTCAGCATCAGCGGCGCCACCAATCCGGCAGCACAGTCCGCCATGGAAAAACTCAAGGAAATCCGCGGCTGCGATGTCCACATCACCCACATCCCCACACCCGGCGATGAAGCGGGTTTGCGCAAGCTCGGACTCAACCTGACCTGCGATCCGGATTTTTCGACGCGGAGTTTGTTTATCAATTAACATCTCCCCCGCCATTATTCGTTTTTCGCAGCATCTCTGCGCCTCGCGGGAAAAGAGAGTACTATCAAATCAAAAGATGATGCAATATAACCATCATGGCAAAGAAAAAACTCATCCGTTTTGCCGCCCTGCCCGAGCTGCCAAACGTCCGTCAGGAACCGGGCGATCTGCGCGGCAACTGGGCGCGAGACTTTTTCAAAAATAACCATCCCATCACCCTGGAATTGGCCTGCGGCAAGGGCGACTATACCGTGGCGCTGGCACAGCGTTTCCCGCAGCGTAATTTCATCGGCATCGACATAAAGGGGGCGCGCATCTGGGTTGGCGCCACACGCGCGCTGGAACTGGGACTGGGCAATGCGGCCTTTGTGCGCACAGCGATTGAAGATCTGAAAGAGTTCTTCGCGGAAGGAGAATGCAGCGAAATCTGGATCACCTTTCCCGATCCCCATCCCACCTTTGGCAAACGCCGCAAGCGGCTGACGTCACCGCGCTTTCTCGACATCTATCGCACGATATTGCAGGCTGGCGGCCTCATTCATCTCAAGACCGATAGTGAATTGCTTTATCAGTATACACTGCAAACCCTGCGCGATGAAGGCGCCGACATAGTAGCGGCCGTCCCCGATATTAGTACAGCTGATCACGGCATGGAGCTGCTCGCCATTGAGACCACCTACGAAAAACAGCATCGCAGAGAGGGCCGGCAGATCAGATACATTGCGTTTAGAATATGCCGCAATAATCAGGTTTGACGGACCTATCCCTCTGGAGAGAAAGGGGCCATTGAGTGGATCTGACGGGACCCAGAGAGGTATTTGTGAGGTATGGCCTCGACGTGGCGTGACTATGATTTTCAGGATATTGTTAACATATCAGTTGTAAATACTGCAACTGACTAAATTGTTGTGCAGAGTCATTATAATCTCTATATTGCGGCATAAACGGAATCTGCATAATCATTTGTTCCCGAGACGCTTGCTCGTCTCGGGAATCGCGGCAACCATGGCTGAACAAGCGCAACCGCTAACCCTTCAAAAAAGTAAAGAAAAACCATGCCAAAACGCAACGACATTCACAAAGTACTCATCATAGGCTCCGGCCCCATCATCATCGGTCAGGCCTGCGAGTTCGATTACTCGGGAACCCAAGCCTGCAAAGCCCTGCGACAACTGGGCTACGAGATCGTGCTGGTCAACTCCAATCCGGCCACCATCATGACCGATCCCGGCATGGCGGATAAAACCTACATCGAGCCCTTGAATGAATACGCCTTGACGGAAATCATCAAGAAGGAACGCCCCGATGCCTTGCTCCCCAATCTGGGGGGACAAACCGCCCTCAACCTCTCTTCCATTTTGGCCAAGAACGGCATCCTCGACCAATATGGCGTTCAAGTCATTGGCGTTAACATCGATGCCATCGAGCGCGGCGAAGACCGCATTGCCTTCAAGGAGACGATGAACCGGCTGGGCATCGAGATGCCGCGCAGCACGGCGGTGACTTTAGTCGAAGAAGCGGAAAAAGTGGCCGCCGAATTGGGATACCCCGTGGTGGTCAGGCCGGCTTACACGATGGGAGGAACCGGCGGCGGCCTGGTCTATAACGTTGAAGAGCTGCGCACCGTGGCCAGCCGTGGTCTCTCAGCCAGTATGGTCAACCAGGTTCTAATAGAAGAATCAGTTTTAGGATGGGAGGAACTGGAACTCGAAGTGGTTCGCGATGCCAAAAACCAGATGATCACCGTGTGCTTCATCGAGAATGTCGATGCCATGGGCGTGCACACCGGCGATTCCTATTGTACCGCGCCCATGCTGACCATCTCCGATGAGCTCCAGAAACGGCTGCAAAAATACGCCTATTCGATTGTCGAAGCCATCGAAGTCATCGGCGGCACCAATGTGCAGTTTGCGCATGACCCCATCACCGACAGGATTGTTGTCATCGAGATCAATCCGCGCACATCGAGGTCATCGGCATTAGCTTCAAAGGCGACAGGATTTCCCATCGCACTGATCTCGGCTTTGCTGGCTGGCGGTTTGACTCTTGACGAAATACCTTACTGGCGCTGCGGGACATTGGATCAATATGCTCCCTGGGGCGATTATGTGGTTGTCAAGTTCGCCCGCTGGGCATTCGAGAAATTCGACGGACTGGAAGACAAACTCGGCACGCAGATGCAAGCTGTCGGTGAAGTCATGAGCATCGGCAAAAATTATAAAGAGGCCATGCAAAAAGCCATCCGTTCCCTCGAAATTGGCCGCTATGGGCTGGGTTTCGCCAGGGATTTCAATAAAAAATCTCTCGACGACTTGATGGTGTTGCTCAACCATCCTTCCAGCGAACGGCAATTCATCTTGTATGAAGCCATCCGCAAAGGCGCTGATCTGGACCTGTTATCCCAAAGAACCCATATCAAAAAGTGGTTCCTCTCTCAGATGAAGGAGTTGGTCGATCTTGAGGAAGAAATCCTGCAGCATCAAGGCAAGCATTTGCCTGACGATCTGCTGATGAGAGCGAAAAAGGACGGTTTTGCCGATAAATATCTGGCGAAACTGCTGGCCATAGCGGAAAAAACCATACGGCAGCAGCGGCTCGCAATCGGACTGGATGAGGCTTGGGAACCGGTTCCTGTGAGCGGTGTCAAAAATGCCGCCTATTATTACTCCACCTATAATGCAGCGGACACGGTCGCAGCAAGCACAGGCAAAAAAATCATGGTACTGGGCGGCGGTCCGAACCGCATCGGCCAGGGCATCGAATTCGACTATTGCTGTGTGCATGCAGCCTTTGCCATACGGGACAGTGGTTATGAATCGATCATGATCAATTGTAATCCCGAAACGGTTTCCACTGATTACGACACCTCGGACAAACTCTATTTTGAGCCACTCACCGCCGAGGATGTATTAAGCATCTATGAAAAGGAGAAACCTGAAGGCGTGATCGTTCAGTTTGGCGGTCAGACCCCATTGAACCTTGCCAACGAATTGGCCGAAGCCGGAGTGAATATCCTGGGAACCAGTCCTGATACCATTGATCTGGCTGAAGACCGTGACCGCTTCAGAGAAGTGATACAGAAACTAGGAATTCCCCAACCCGAATCGGGCATGGCCAGTAACTTGCAGCAGGCGCTTGAAATTGCCGGGCGCATCGGTTATCCCCTGATGGTGCGGCCCTCCTATGTATTGGGTGGGAGAGCCATGCGCATCATCAACGATGAGGGCATGCTGGCTCAATATGTCGCCGATGCGGTAGGCGTGTCTCCGGACCGGCCGCTGTTGATCGATAAATTTCTCGAAGATGCCATCGAGACCGAAGCCGATGCCATCGCCGACGGCAGCGATGCCTTTGTGCCGGTGGTCATGCAGCATATCGAATATGCCGGCATCCATTCAGGGGATTCGGCTTGCGTTATTCCTCCGGTCATTCTCACGGAGAAACAGATCGAAACGATCAAAGAGTATACGCGCCGCATCGCCATCGAGCTGAAGGTGGTTGGACTGATGAACATTCAGTACGCCATTTACGAAGATGTGGTTTACATTCTCGAAGCCAATCCAAGGGCATCGCGTACGGTTCCACTGGTTTCGAAAGTATGCGACATTCAAATGGCCAACATCGCCACCCAGATTTTACTCGGCAAAAAGCTGTCCGACTTTGATCTGAAGCCAAAGAAATTCAGCCATTTTGGTGTGAAAGAGGCTGTTTTCCCATTCAACATGTTTCCCGCCGTCGATCCGCTGTTGGGCCCGGAAATGCGTTCGACCGGGGAAGTGCTGGGTCTGGCATCGAGTTATGGCATGGCCTTTTTCAAATCCCAGGAAGCCACTCAGGTGCCTTTGCCAGTCA
The DNA here is from genome assembly GCA_963169875.1 of Candidatus Zhuqueibacterota bacterium. Taxonomy (GTDB): domain Bacteria; phylum Zhuqueibacterota; class Zhuqueibacteria; order Residuimicrobiales; family Residuimicrobiaceae; genus UBA2214. Next base: position 8,627 of record CAUJEL010000202.1, on the reverse strand, counting down.
GCGGAACCGTGCTCATCACCATTGCGGACCGCGACAAACATAAAATCGATATCACGGCCCGTAACTTTGCCGAAATGAATTTCAAAATTTTGGCAACCGGCGGCACACAGCAGTATCTCGCGGAACAGGGGATCGTATCAGAAAAGATACTCAAAGTACACGAAGGCAGGCCGAACATCGTCGATGCCATCAAGAACGGCGACATTCAGCTGGTGATCAATACCCCGTCAGGGCCGCAGAGTGAATACGATGATTCCTATATTCGCAAGACCGCGATCAAATACAAGATACCTTATATCACCACCACATCGGCGGCTCTGGCTTCTTCGAAAGGCATCAAAGCCCGGCAGGAGCGGCAGTACTCGGTGAAATCATTGCAGGAATATCATGCGCAGATTGGGGAGTAGCCAATTTGGCTTTATTGTGGTTAATAAGCCGAGCTAGCGCTCGGCGCTCCCGGAATCATACAAAAAAGCCCCGCCAGCATCCTGACAGGGCTTTTAATACCTCCGCAAATATCTAAAACACCGACACGCTCACATAGCGGCCGGGATTCTTCTTGATATCTTCCACCAGCAACTTTAATTCCGTCACGGTGCTGTTGAGATTCTGCACGTACTGCTTGTTATGCAGCAGCTCGCCCATGGAGCCTTCGCCGTTGTTGAGCTTGGTGGCGATACCATTGAGCTGCACGGACAGTTCCGACAAACGCGCAGCAGTCTCTTCCACCTGCTTGACGCTGGTCTGTCCCTGTTTCGCCAGCGTGGTCACCTCATTGCCCGCATCGGTCGTGGCCACGCGCATGGCGCGCGCCGCATCGCCAATCTCGGCAATCTGACGATTGTACATATCCACATCCACCCGGTCGATCTTTGTATCCATTTTGGTAACCAAATCAGCCAGCGTTTTCAAGGTGGTGGCAGCCTTGTGTATGCCATCGTCGAGTTCTCCCGCATCAATTTTTTGCCGCACCGTGGTGAGCATCTCCTTGGCCATGATCATCACATCCTTGTTCTGGCCCATGAGCATGCCCTCGGCCGGCAGCATCTCGGTGGAGGTGCCCGGTTCGATGGTGATGGCTTTTTCGCCGATGAGATTCAGCGTGTTGATCTCGATTTTGGAATCCATGGGCACCTGAAATTTCTTCTTGATGTCCACCCGCACCACCACGCCGTCGGGCTCAAAACGCACGCCCTTGGTCCAGCCGATGCGATATCCGCGCATGAAAACCTGCGAGCGGTCGCGCAAGCCGACCACATCGGGAAATTTAAAATACATGCGGTATTCACTGGAAGAGATGATGCGCTGTCCGGAGAGCCAGGCCACGGACCAGAAAAAGATCACCGCACTGATAAAGATGATGACCCCGGAAATGTAGCTCATTTTTTTATATGTCATATTCTCCTCGTGTCTCGTATAGAAAATCCAGCGTCTGTGCCGAAATTTCATCCTTGCCGCCGACAAAAGAGATGGTGCCTTCGCGCAGCAGTGCCACCTGGTCCGAAACATCACGCATCAACTTGATGTCGTGCGTCACAATGATCGAGGTGGCGGAAATCTCGTGTTTGAGCATGTTGATGAGTTCACTGACTTTTTCTGCGTTGTTTTGATCCAAACCCGTGGTGGGTTCATCGTAAAAAATGTATTTCGGCCGTTTGATCATGGCGCGGGCAATGGCCACCCGTTTGCGCATGCCACCGCTCAACTCCTCGGGGAATTTGTCCAACACATCCTCATCGAGTCCGACAAAATTAATGGCACGGGCCACTTCCTGCTGGCATTGTCTGGCTGTCATGGATTTGTGCATCTGCAAAAACAGATTCAAATTCTCCTGGACGTCGAGAAAATCGAACAAAGCGCTGTTCTGAAATACAAAGGCGATGTTGTTCTGAAAATGCTGCCACTCTTTGGCGTGCATGCGCAGGATGTCTTCGCCATCATAATGGATGGAGCCTGAATCGGGATGGATCAGGCGCACCAGGGTCTTGATGAAAACCGTCTTACCCTGGCCGGAAGGGCCAAGAATGACCGCCGTGGCATTGTCCGGTATATCCAGATTGATGCCCTTGAGCACCGGCTGTCCATCAAAACTCTTGCGTATGTCGCGTACCTGTATCATAGAAGCAGTTTTCCCAGGTAATAATCAAAAATGACAATAAAGACCGCGGACACCACCACCGCATTGGTGGAAGCGTTGCCCACGCCTTTGGCGCCGCCGGTTGTTTTCAATCCGAAATGGCTGCCCACCAGCGCGATGATAAAGCCATACACGGCGGGTTTGATCCAGTTGCCAAAATACATCTCAAAGGGTTTGAAATCCATCTCCAGGCCGCTGACGAATTCCTGCGGCGAAATCCAATCGGTCACGACAACCGACATGAAGAAGGAGCTGAAAAGCGCGAGAAAATTGGCAAAGATGGTAATCACCGGCAGCATCAACAGCCCGGCGATCATGCGCGGCAGCACGAGAAAGCCGACCGGATCCAGAGACATGGTCTCAAGCGCCTCGATCTGTTCGGATATTTTCATACTGCCGATTTCAGCTGCCAGCGAGGCGCCCAGTTTGCCCGCCAGCACCAGCGACAGCACAATGGGACAGAGTTCGATGATGGTGGTTTTGAAGATCACATTGACGATGACGTAACGCGCCAGCAGCTCCGACGACTGATAGGTGCCCTGCACTGTGGCGCCGAGGCCGATGAACACCGCAATCACCGCCGCAATGGGTAAAGTTTTCACCGAAAAATGATACAGCTGCTCGAGCAGCTGGCGCCGGTAAAACCACACGCTCGGCACGGCGCGGATGCTTTGCACCAGCAAAACGGCGATTTCGTAAACGGTCGTGAAGAAAGAGATCGTACGATCGCCCAGGCGCATGAAAAATTGTTCGGACTGTTTTTTTGCCATACTTTTTATAAACCATTATTGTTGACACGTTTCACACACATAGGCGCTGCGGCCGTTGAAAACGATTTTCCGGATCGCGGTGCCGCAATTCGGACAGGCTTTGCCGGCCTGGTCATAAACCGCCAGATCCATCTGAAAAAATCCCGGCTCTCCGCGGGCATCCCGGAAATCATTCAATGTGGTTCCGCCGCGCGCCACCGCCCGGTTCAATATGGTGACCACCGCGGCGCAAAGCCGTTGCACTTCATCAGGCTGCAGCGACAAACCCGGCCGCAGGGGATGGATCCCGGCGAGAAAAAGCGCCTCCGTGGCATAGATATTTCCCACGCCCACAACGATCTTTTGATCCATGAGCAGGGTTTTAATAGCCCGTTTTGAATCACCGCACTTGGCGGAAAAATAGTCGCGGCTGTAATCCGCCGACAAGGGTTCGACACCCATTTGCTGCAGACAGGCTCTGCCCGGCTCGAAGACATCGAAGCTGCCAAAACGGCGCGGGTCGCGGAAATGCAGTACACCGCCCTCGGCAAAAGTGACGATCACATGGGTGTGTTTCTCACAGGCCGTCACCTCGGTGTAATATCCGAGCCTGCCGCTCATGCCCAGATGGATGGCCACCACCGCGTTGTTTTGCAAATGCCAGAGCAGATACTTGCCGCGTCGATCGAGGCGGACGATCCGCTGCCCCAGCGCCCATCGCTTCAATTCAGCCACCGGCACCGGCCGCCGCAGACGCGGCTGCGGAACCTGCACATCCTCTATCGTTTTCCCAACGATGTAACTTTCCAGGGAACGGCGAATGGTCTCTACTTCGGGCAATTCTGGCATGTTTCAAGATCGCGATGCATGGTTATCTGACAGCAAAAAGTATTCGTATTTTACGGATTCTTTTATAAAAATACTACATTTTTATTTCATGCGGCTCTGAAATCTCAGGGTGGCAAAGGTAAAAATCAACATGCCGGATCCCAGCAGCACCACTCCCTGGGTGTAGAGATGATGCAAGGTGGCGCCCTTGATAAAGATCTCGCGCACCACCAGGATCAGATAGCTCATGGGATTAATTTTTGACAGGTAACGCATGGCCACGGGCATGTTTTCGATCGGAAAGAGAAATCCGGACATCAGTAAAAAAAACATCAACAAAAAAAGAGTCAAATACATCGCTTGCTGCTGGGTGCGCGCAGAGGCCGATACCGCCAGACCGATCCCCAGTGTGGTGAACAGATAGACCGCCGTAAACAGGAAGAACAGACCGAGACTGCCCACAATCGGAATTTGATAAAACAGTTTGGCAAAGAGAAGCGCCACACTGACCTCGATAAATCCCAGCACGGCAAAGGGGATGATCTTGCCGATCAACAGCTGGTGCTTTTTGACCGGCGCCACCAAAAGCTGGTCCAGGGTGCCGATTTCACGCTCGCGCACCAGCCCCATGGCGCTGACCAGCGAGGTGACCAGCGTCAGCAGAAACACAACGATGCCGGGCACCATATAGTCGCTGTTGCGCAAATTTTCGTTGAACCAGACCCGGATCGAAGGCGTGATCAGATGGACATGGGGCCCCGCTGCGGATGCGGCCAACTGCGCCCCCAGTTGGTCGGTCATGAAGCTTTCGAGAATGCCGGCGATATAACCGAGGGCGATGGAGGAGGTGTTGCTGTCCTGTCCGTCCATGAGCACCTGAATGTCCACAGGTTGATTATTTGTCAAGTGTTTGGCGAAATCGCGCGGCAACACAACGGCCACCGTTGTCCGGCCGCTGTCCAGGTAATCCGCCAGCCGGTTTTCTTCACGCTCGAAATAACGCACGTTAAAGTAGCCGGAATTGCGAATACGCTCGATCACCTGACGGCTGACGGGCGTCTGGTCCAGGTCACAAATAACCGTCTGGATATTTTTCACTTCGGCGGAGATGATATAGCCGAGTATCAGCAATTGAACGATCGGCACCACGAAGAGGATCGCCATCATGGAGCGGTCGCGGCGAACCTGCAGGAATTCTTTTCTGATGATTGCGGCAATTCTCATGGCACTTTTATCCTTCCAGGTTGGTCTTAAAACGGCGGATGCTTATCATCAGGAGTAACGTGCCAAAAACCGCCAGAAACAGGGCGGGCATCCAAAGGTGAACGGGCCCGATCCCTTTCAACATGATGCCGCGAATGATGACGAGATAATACCTGGCCGGCACAATGTAGGAAAGAAGCTGCAGAATTTTCGGCATCGAAAGTATCGGAAAAATAAATCCCGACAGCAGAATCGACGGCAGCATGGTCGCCAGCATGGCGGACATCATGGCGATTTGCTGTGTGGCGACGCGCGCGGAGATGAAAATGCCAAAACAGAGGCAGGCATACACGTAGATGAGCGAAAATCCCAGCAGCCACAGCGGATCACCGCGGAACGGCACACCAAAGACCATTTGCGCAAACACGACAACTACGATGGCATCCACCAGCGCCAGTAACACATAGGGCAGGGTTTTGCCGATGATGATTTCAATAGATCGGACCGGCGATACCAGAATCTGCTCCATGGTGCCGCTCTCCCGTTCGCGGGCTACGGTGACCGAGGTCAGCAGCGCGCAAATCATCATCATGATGACCGCGACCAGCCCCGGCACGATGAAATGGGCGCTCTTGAGATCGGGATTGTACCACACCCGCGGCTGCAAATTCACCGGCGAACGCAAAATCTCTGCATTCATCTGCAACGAACGCGCGACAAAAAAGGACTTTATGTAATTGAGCGCCACCGTGGCCGTGTTGGCATTGGAGCCATCGACCAGCACCTGCACTTCCGTCACGGCTTTTGTACCCATATCCGCGGAAAATCCGGGCGGAATCACCAGCACCGCCAGCATGCGGCGCTTCAGAAAAGCCTCCGCTATTTCATCCCGCGCCTGCAGATAACCGGACACGATAAAATAGTTCGAGCTGGTCAGATCATGGACCAGCTCATGCGACGCAGGGGTGCGATCCTGATCGAGAATGCCCAGCCGGATCTCCTTGATGTCGAAGGTGATGGCGTAGCCATACAGCAGGATCATCATGATGGGCATGAGAAAGACAATCACCAGGCTGCGCGGATCCCGGCGGATATGAATGGTCTCTTTGCGCAGGATGGTCCAGATGCGTGAATTCATAATGGGCTCTATTATTCTATTTGCTTCTTCACCAGATGGATAAAGACATCCTCAATGGTGTTTTTCTGATATTCATTTTTCAAGGCCTGGGGCGAACCCAGGGCGATGATGCGGCCGTTGTGCATGATGGACAAGCGGTTGCAGTACTCGGCTTCGTCCATATAGTGCGTGGTGACAAACACCGTGGTGCCGCCGTCGGCGAGATCATAGATCAGGTTCCAGAATTCGCGACGCGAAATGGGATCCACCCCTCCGGTCGGTTCATCCAGAAACAGGATCCTGGGTTTGTGCAAAATGGCGCAGGTCAGCGCCAGGCGCTGTTTCCAGCCCACCGGCATATCGCGGGTGAGCTTGTTCATATAGGGCGACAAATCGATGGTGCTCATGGCATTTTGTACGGCTTTATCCAGTTCGGCACGGCCAAGGCCATAGATGCCGCCATAAAAAGCCAGGTTTTCCGCGACGGTGAGATCGTCGTACAAGGAAAATTTCTGTGACATGTAGCCGATGACCTGTTTGATTTCATGGGTCTGGGTGTAAATATCAAATCCTTCCACGCGCGCCTGTCCGGACGTGGGCAGCAGCAGCCCGCACAGCATGCGAATGGTGGTCGTCTTGCCCGCGCCGTTGGCGCCGAGAAAGCCGAAAATCTCGCCGTCCTCGACCTGAAAGCTGATGTGATCGACCGCCACAAACTGGCCGAAACGGCGGGTGATATCCTGGACCTCGACTGAATAAGTTGGCTGCATAGGGTTCACCGTAAAAGTTCGACAAAAACATCTTCAATGGTCGCAGGCACCGGGCGAATCTCTTCAATGGAGATATGATGCTGCTGCAAACACGCTTGCACCCGTTTGCGCATGGAAGCGGCATCCCCCGCGGCGCTGACGTGGATGCGATCGCCAAAGACCTGAACGCTGGAAAAACCGCCGTCGGCCTGAATGGCGCGTGCGGCCGCGACATTTTCCGCGGTTTTCACCTCCAGCAGCTGCTGCCGGTACAATCCGGGGATATTTGCAGGCGCATCGGTCACCAGCACCTTTCCCTTATGGATGAAACTGATGCGGTCGCAACGCGCCGCTTCATCCATATAGGGTGTGCTCACCAGGATGGTGACGCCTTCGCCGCGCATCTCCGCGAGTATATCCCAGAACTCGCGGCGCGATACCGGATCCACACCGGTGGTGGGTTCGTCCAGGAGGAGAATACGCGGCGTATGGATCAGCGTGCAGGAGAGCGCCAGTTTTTGCTTCATGCCGCCGGAGAGGGCCGCCGCCTTGCGCTCACTGAAGGGACCGAGGCGGCTGAACGAGAGCAGCCGCTGCAGGCGCTTCTCGCGTTCATCGGGTTTGACCTGAAAGAGATCGGCAAAGAAGCGCAGATTTTCCGTGACGGTCAAATCGGGATAGAGGGAAAAACGCTGCGGCATGTAGCCAAGAAAAGCGCGCAAGGCGCGCGACTGGGTCCTGGGATCGTGATCAGCCAGACGGATGCGGCCGGAATCGGCGAACAAGAGTCCGCACAAGATGCGCAGCAGCGTGGTTTTGCCGGCGCCATCGGGACCGATGAGTCCATGCATCTCCGCTTCGCGCACCTGCAGGTCGAGACCGTCCAAAGCCGCGACAGAGCCATATCGTTTCGCCACATTGTCACAGTGGATATCAGCCGTCATCTCCAGCTCCTATTGCGGCAGGGTCACATCAGCGGGCATGCCGATTTTCAGGATGCCATCCGGATTATCGACTTTGATTTTCACGGCATAGACCAGATCCGCACGTGCATCCTTGGTCTGCACGTTCTTGGGGGTGAACTCAGCCTTGTCGGCGATCTGGGCGATGCGGCCGGGAAAAACCTTGTCCGGATAGGCGGTTATTTGCAGTTCCGCGGGACCGTTGAGCCGGATGCGCGCCAGGTCGGTCTCTTTGAGATAAATTTTGATATACATATTCTGCAAATCCGCCAGATTCACCACCGGTCCGCCCAGGCGGGTGACTTCTCCGTTTTCCAGATATTTATCGAGGACGGTCCCGGAGATGGGCGCGGTGACACGGCAATCCTTCAGTGAGCTTTCGATGAGGTCGAGTTGCGCCTTGAGCTGCGCTTCCTTGGCATCAATGGAAGTGAGCAGCGTGGCGGCGTTCTCCTGCTGGGTTTGCGCGGCTTTGAGCGCCAGCTCCACATCATCGACCTGCTGCTGGGTGGCGCTGCCCTCGGTGAGCAGGGCATTGAGGCGCTTGAATTTCTTCTCCATATTATCCAGTTGCTCGACGGCCAGGGCAGCGGAGCGCTGCGCATTGGTGCGATTGAGGCGCAGTTCATACAAGCCGGCGAGCAACTGATTCTTCTGCAGATTGATTTTTTCACTGTCCACCACGGCGATGATCTGCCCCGCCTGCACCATATCCCCTTCATCCACGTGCATGGCGACCACCGAACCGTTGGCTTTGGAACTGACCAGGATTTCGGTCGCTTCCAGGGTCCCCGAACCGTTGATGAGTTGATAATTTTTATCGATGCAGGCCGCCAGCAGCACAAACGCCAGGCCGGCCAGTGTGAGAGCCAAAGTACGTTT
>CAUJEL010000201.1 GCA_963169875.1 Candidatus Zhuqueibacterota bacterium | reverse complement strand
CGCCTGAAGGCAGATCTTCAATCGCCCTTGTTCGTAGTTCCAGCTTTAGCTGGCATACATTCCGCCTGAAGGCGGTACTACGAACGCCCTCGTTCCCAACTCCGGCTTTGGTTGGCAGATTTTCCGCCTGAAGGCAGATCTTCAATCGCCCTCGTTCGTAGTTCCAGCTTTAGCTGGCATACATTCCGCCTGAAGGCGGGACTACGAACGCCCTCGTTCGTAGTTCCAGCTTTAGCTGGCATACATTCCGCCTGAAGGCGGTACTACGAACGATTTTTTTTAGTAAATCCGACCTATGGAAATTGCCCCCGTGATAGTAATAAAAAAAACAGGGCAGGCCAGCTGGCCCACCCTGTTTTTTTATTACTTGATAAATGCGATGCGCCTGAATTCCCGGAAAGTCCCCGCTTCCATTCTCAGCAGATAAATCCCGCTCACCACTTCGAGGCCCAGATCATTACGTCCATCCCATGTACGGCGATACGTCCCGGCCGATACATTTTCATCGACCAGGGTGCGCACGGGCTGGCCCAGTATGTTGAGAACGCTGATGCGCAATTTGCCCGCAACCGGCACGCTGAAACGGAACTCGGTCTGGCCATTGAAAGGATTGGGATAATTCTGCGACAAGGCGAACTGGCTGGGCAGCGTTTGCAGCCGCAGACTGCCCTGGGTGGGCGTCTCAACCAGCAGACGCGCATCCCGGCCCGAACGCAGATCGGCCGCTTCCGTCTGCCAAAGATATTCACCGCCTTGACCGCGATCCTCGATGAGCAAGCGGATTAGTGCACCGGCACCGGAGATTTCTGACGTCGTCTTGCCATCTCCCAGCCGCGCTACCGCGATGTCAATCACACCCGCGGCATCCGCAGCTTCCGAAAAGAATACAGTCTGAGCTTCCTCGCTGTCCCACAATTCGCCCTGTTTGATTTCCAGGACGGCCATCTGATCCGGATTGTAACGCAGGCGCAGATGCGCCATGCCGAGATTTTCGATATCGCTGCCCATCAATTCCAGAACATATTGGTGAGCGCCTGCGCCCGAAGGTGTGATATGCCAGGTCAGCGTTGAGGTTCCTTTTGCCAGAACAGCGCGGGCGCTAGCGCGGGTTTGATACCAGTTCCACATGCGTGTGAACACAAAGAGATCCTCGAAATTCACAATCCCGTCGCGCACCGGGGTCAGCGCCGGCACGGTTCCGCTGGCGGGACCGATGTCACCGCGGGTGTCATTCACCGGCTGCCAATAGGATGAGAGCAGCGTGAAATCCCGCAAATCGATGTCCAGATCGTCATCGAGATCGCCGACAAGCCCGGCCGTGACCGCCGCCTGTATGCGTGCACCCAGGCTTGTGACCGGCAGAACCGTATTGTCCGGCTTGCGCAAATCCACGGAACTCAAGGATAAATCACTGGTGCAATTGGCGGTCTTGATTTTGAAACGGGCACTGAACAGGGTCCCGTTGCCGCTGGCGCCGGTGGTGATCCCTGTACGGGTCAAAGTGACATCCACCACGCCGGGGGCGCTGCTGTTTACGATCATGATCGGATCACTTGCCCCGCCCTGTTTCAAAAAGTCCCCCTTCTCATCGCCCAGGAATTGCACCTTGGCGCTGTCATACGCCAGAGCGAAGTGCACCAGTCCGAGATCGATGATGGATTCGACGTTGATTTGCACCTGGAACTCGGCGCCGTTGATGCCGATAATCGTTGCCGGATTGACCACGAGACGGGATCCGCCGACATAATATCGTCCGATATCGTATCCGCCCTTGCTGTCCTTCTCGGCTACAACCGCCACCTGACGCCAGCTGTTGTCCGGTGTGGGCCGGCTGCTGGTGTAGGTGATGACGTATTGTGAGGAAAGAATAGCACCGATGGAATCAATGATACCGCTGAAATCTGAGGTGATATTGAACCAGAGGCCGCTGGTCTTATCCGCCAGTTGATGGAACTGGGGCATATCCGGTCCGACTACATGTGTGACCAGGTTCTGCCCTTGCAGCAGATCGATCATGGTTTCAGTGCTATAGGTCGTGGTGCCGCCGCCGCTCTCTCCGACTTCATGATAATCCGCATCCGTGATGAGAATGAGCATTTTTTGCGTCGTCGTTCTGAAACTCAGCTTGCTGGCGCGCGCCAGACCTTCCAGCGCATTTTCCTTGGTGTCGCCACCGCCCGATGCCCGGAGTCCGTCGATCCAGGATTTGAATTCAACGACATCGGCGGTGAAATCGTGGGCTTCCTCGACCACATCGCTGAAAGTGACCAGACCGAGACGATAATCGATGCCCTTGCCGGCCAGTGCATCGGCAAAGGCCTGTGCCTTGGCCTTCAACCCGGCAATCTCGTCGCCCATGCTGCCGGTGACATCAAAAACGAAGACAATGTCCGCTTTGGCGCCCGATCCCGAAGCGATCATTTCCACGGTGATGGGATTCTGCAGAGCGCCATCCTCACGTACTTTGAAATGATCCTTGGTGAGGCCGGTCACCGCTGTTCGCGCCGTGGCATCGACCACAGAAACAAAGGTTTTGATGGCCGGAAAGGCATCGGCATCCACACTATTCACTATCACGTTGTAACCGCTGAGTGCCGCACTGCCGGCGCCCAGGTAGAGTATGGCGCCCGCATCACCGACAGCCCATCCGGTGTAGCCGTCCACCATGTAAACCGCATTGAGATTTACGCTTGCGCCGGTTTCCAATCGCGTCCAGGTTGCCCCGCCGTCGTGAGTCGCATAAACGCGTCCGCTCTGTCCCACCGCCACACCGTTGGATAGATCAGAAAAATGGATATCATGCAGACCCACGTCGCTGACGTTTTTACTGCTCCAGACAACACCGCCATCGACGGTCTGCAGCACCCGGCCATCGCTGGTGACTGCCCAGCCCATCATGATGTTGTCAAAATGGATGCCGCGGATGGAGACCGTGACACCGCTGTTTTGTGCAGTCCACGTTTTACCCCCGTCGCCGGTTTTTAAAATCACGCCGCCATCGCCCGCGACCCATCCCGTGTGTTCATCGACAAATATGACGTCGCGGAATGTTTTGTCGGCTGAGGAATACTGCGTCGTCCAGGTGCCGCCGCCGTTGCTGGTCTTTTCGATGACACCCAATTTGCCCACATTCCATCCGATCAAATCGGTTGCCATGCTGTTGGCATACAGGGTCTTGGTGGAACTGGTGGGCCAGGCCGTCCAGGAGATGCCGCCGCTGCCGGTCTTCATGTTCAGGCCTTTGTCATCGTTCTGCTGTCCAACCAGCCATCCGGTCGTGTGATTGTAAAAATCAAGATCATAGATATCGTTCGTCGTGGCGAGGAGACGAGGCTCCCAGCTGGCGCCTCCGTTCACCGTGCGCGCCATGGCGCCGTTCTCTCCGGCCACCCAGACCTGGACGCTGTCAGTTGCATAAACAGCATACAAATTATTACTCAAGCCACTGGTTTGCGTTTTCCAGCCCGCGCTGACCACGAACGGCCAGGTGCGCACCCAATCCTGTGCGTCTTCACTGGGCGAAGCATACTGCCCGCTGCTGTTGTAGGTGAAGACGCGATAATAATAGAGCGTTTCCGGACTCAACCCTGTGTCATACACAAAACGTGAGTTGCCCTCGTAGACGAGCGTGCCGTCATTGATGTTGGCTGGATAGCCGCCCATTTTTCTCACAATCCGGGCGCCGCTGATCACCGTCGTATCCGGTGTGTACCACAACAGATAGGCGCGATCATAGCCTACGGCCACCGCGTTGAAATAGGCGGCGTTGGGCACATCGCCGGCGATGAAATAACGGCCGCTGTCCCAGCCGCCCTTGCTGCCCCTGGATACAGTGAACAACACCGTTCGCCAGGTGTTGTTGCGCAGCTTGTTATGCGTCGTATAGCTCACCACATATTGGGAGGAGAGCACCGTGCTTAGACGGTCGATGATGGCCTGAAAATCGCCTGTGATGTTGAAGAACAGGCCGCCGGTGCCCTCGGCGAGCTGATGGAACTGCGGATAATCAGGGCCGACGACATTGCACATGATGTGTTTCTCTTTATACAAAGCGACCATACTCTCGGTGGTGTAGGTCGTCGTGCCGCCGCCGGATTCGCCGGCTTCGTGATAATCCGCATCCGTGATGAGGATGGCAATGCGCTGGCTCACGGAACGAAAATCGAGTGCGCTGGCGCTCGCCAGACCTTCCAGGGAATTTTCCTTGGTGTCGCCGCCGCCTGAAGCGACCAGTCCATCGATCCAGCCCTTGAAGGTGGTAATATCGGTGGTAAAATCATATACTTTATCCACCGCATCCCCATAGGTGACCAGGGCGAGACGGTAATCAATGCCTTTGGCGGCAAGCGCATCGGCAAAGGCCGAAGCCCTGCTTTTCAAACCCGATATTTCATCGCCCATGCTGCCGGTGGTATCGAAAACAAAAACGATATCCGCCTTGGCGCCGGACGAGGTGCTCACCGTTTCCACCTTGATGGGCGATTCGATGGTTCCATCTTCGCGCACGCCGAAATTGGCTTCCGTGAGGCCGGTGACGGGTTCCAGAGTAGCCGAGTCCACCACGGAAACGAACGACTTGACCAACGGAAACCCGGCGGCATCGATGCTGCTCACGTTGACCATATAACCATAAAGATGATAGGTCTCACCGGTGGTCGCATGCGCGCGGGAAGTTTCGTCCAATATGGAATAATGTCCGGCGACATCATAGGCGTAGGCCGCATAGTAGTAAGTGGTATTGGCACTCAGTGGTGTATCGGTATAGGTTGTCGCAGTGCCGGTATAGACCACGGTTCCATCGCTGGCACTCTCCGGATAGCCGCCTGTCTTGCGCAGCAGTTTCATGCCCGCAAATTCACCCAGTGTGGGATTGGCCCAGGAGAGAAAAATCGAATTGGGACCTGTGGCAGCGGCGGTCAAGTTGGTAACCGCATTGGGCCGGGTGACCCCGCGATGCAGCCGTAAAATGGTGCCGTGATCGCCGACGCTCCAGGCGCAGGCACTGTGGATGATATCCAAGGCGTGCAAGTTGACGCTGGTGCCGCTGACATCCTCGGTCCATGTATCGCCGCCGTCATAGGTTTTATAAATTCTACCATTGGCGCCAACGATATAGCCGAAATACGTATTATCAAAAACGATCGCATTCAGAGAAGACGAATGAATGGATTTGGCACTCCAGGTGGCGCCGCCGTTGATGGTCATGAGAACCTTGCCATCTGAAGTGACCGCCCATCCCAGGTTTTCGTTCACAAATGCAACATCATTGATCTGTGAACTCACGCCACTGGTCATGAGCTGCCAATTGATGCCCCCATCCCCGGTTCGCAACACCGTGCCATTATCCCCGACGGCGCATCCTTTCTCGGCATCCAAAAAGAAAACACTTCGCAGCGTGGCGGCCAATCCGGACGATTGCTGCGTCCAGGTTGATCCCCCATCGGTGGTCTTTTCGATCTTGCCATTCTGCCCCACATTCCATCCCGTTGACGCGCTCACCATATCGTTGGCATACAACCTGGCGTTGGTGCTGCTCAACACGCGCGTCCAATCCGCGCCGCCATTGACTGTTTTAAAGGCGGCTGCATTGCCCTTGCTATCCTGTCCGACTGCCCAGCCGATGGAACGGTCAATGAAATAGAGATCGTGAATGGTGAATTGACTGGTGAGGAAATCACTGACCCAGGTTTCACCGCCGTTGCTGGTCTTTAGCAGGGCGCCATCAGCACCCGCTGCCCAGGCATGGGTTGAATCGACGGCGTAAACAGCATAGAGATGGTTGGATACATGAGAATATTGATGGGACCAGGACACCTCGGTCACAATGGCGGGTTGCACGTAAATATAATTTTCCTTGGTGACCAGGTATTCCTTGGAACCATCTGAAACCCGAAGCTTTACGGTGTAATAGCCCGGCTTGGTGTATGTATAAACCGGATTTTGGTCGTAAGAATCGATGTAATCATCGCCATTCAAATCCCATGCCCAGTATACAATAGCGCCGCTGGCTGCAGCGAGTTCAGTCCCGGTCTTCTTTTCCGGGCGATCGCTGGCGAGCGTCAGACTGGGTGCGGGATCCTGAATATAGTTGCGCACCGTGACAGAGCCGGTCGCGCCGTCAATATCGCAAACATACCAGAACAATCCCGACCCCGTGTTGGGACAGGTTACGGTCTGCAATAAACCGTCGGCGGTATAGATCTGCACCTGCGCGCGGGAAGTGCTCAACGCCGGTATGGTTGAATAATTTTCCACGAAACAACGATAGGTGCCGCTTTTTACTTTGGAGATGGTGATGGTTTCCGGCCCATACCCTTCCTGATGGTCCGCATCGAGATAAACGTAAGGAGCATAAGATACGTTGCCACGGTTAGCCCAGTAAATTTCATAGGCATCGCCCTCAATAACCGGCGTACGCAGATGCAAGTCGAGGTCGCGCGGCTGCCCGCCCCAATTCAGCACCAGGCGCATCTCGCCAGGTTCGATGATCGGCGTCATCGAAAAACTCATGTTTTTGGTTTCACCCTCCGCAAAGGAAAGATTGAATTCCGTGCCCATGTATCCTTCTGCGGTGGCGACCAGCGTATAACTGGCGATGCTGGAGAGGTCGGTGAAATGAACCGTCAGAGGCGCTTTGCCGGAACGCGGTTCACCGTAAAAATTGGCGAGGATCACATTAGTGGGAATCGATTCGATACGATAATATCCCAACCCATCGGTTACGGCCGACCGGCCGGCAATGCTGACCAGAGCGCCCGAAATGCCCGCTTTGGTGATGGCATCGGTCACCTGCCCTTCCAGTACCGCCGTCGCGGAGCCTGTTGCCGATTTGCCGACCGTCAAGGTTAGGCGGCTTGTGGCATACCCTTCCGCCCAGGCCTCAATGACCGCGGCACATCCCACGGTGCTCGCTTCCGTGCAATTCACATTCAACGTCACATTCTGTTTTCCGCGCTGAATGGTAACAGCCTCCTGCACCTGCAGGCAAGTCGGATTGGACGATTGCAGGTAAATCACCACATCGGCAGGCGCCGCCTCTGGCAGAGAAACCTGCAATTTGCTGGAGCCGCCCAAAGGAACCACCAGAGGAGAGGCACTCAAGAGAATCTGGTTGCTCGTGCTGGAACTGATCTCAACGACGGCCGGATAATCCGGAGACGTGGTCTGCATATAAAATACGATAGTACTGCCCAAAAGCGAGGACCAGTCGCCCATCCATTCTTGCGGCGCAACGGCCCAATGCCAGTCGCCGGTGCCCCAATCGCTCACCTGAAGATAACCGCCCGGCACGCCACCGCTGCTTTTCCATTCAATGGTACCGTCTCCGGCCACACCCCAGCCATCCAAACCGGATGTGAATTCGGCCACATAGCGATTCCCGACGCGAACGCTGTCGATGCTGCCGATATCCTTGGCATCACTCATCTCCGTACCGATGCGAAATTGCCGGACGTTAGAGAGAATCTGCACCAAAGTATCCTGCGTTGTGCCAAAAGAAGCCGGCGTGAGCGGGACCACCACTTTCAACCAGTCACCTTCAATGGGCGGGGGACCATAGGTGTACGAAAGCGTCGCATCGATGGCTGCGGTTGCACCGTTTGGCGCTGCGGCGGTGAATACACTTATGATCAGCAAGATCCATATCGCTTTAAATAGCCATTCATTTTTCATTTTCACATCTCTCATTTAGCTTGTTCTCTTCATAAACCGCCGGGCGCGCTGAAGCCGCCAAGCTGTTTTTATTAGGATTATCAAACAAGTTTTGATTTGAACTTCATCCCGGTCATAAAAGTTGCTAGCGATGCTTTATTTATGTATTTCGTTTCTTTGCGCATCTCTGCGCTCGGCGGTTAATATTCAGGTTAGAACAGCAACTTGTCACGGCATGGTTAAATACCAGCCTCACTTCTGCTTGATGATCTGTATTCCCAACCCGGATCAACCGGAACCCAATGCCGGACACCTCAATTCGCCGGCATTTCTTGACTACTTTGCGCAAAAAAAATCCTGAAAGCTGCAAATCCCGTTCATTGAATTTGAATGCGGCTGCCCAGGGCATACGCAGCCATGGCGTTCGCATTTTTATCATACATACCCAGATCGCCATCTTCGGCGGCGTCCAGGGAAAGGGTCAAGTCAGCAGCAGGGCCGTCCAAAGCCTGGAAAACAACCCGCGCGATGCGTCCTTCACCACTTACGGATTTGGCCGCCGGGAAAATACCCAACACCAGTTTGACTTCGCCGGCCGTGTTATCCTTGCTGAACTGGAGTTGTGTGACAGCGCCGCCGTTCTTTTTGAGAAAGTCATCTTCGCGGCCCAGTTCAGTCACTTTCAGTTTGGCCGGGTCAAAACGCAACTTGGCACCAATGGTGCACAAACTGTCCACATGATGAGCAACGATATAGGTGGTGAATGTATTCGTCTTGGTGACGGTGGTGTCAACCGGTGTCAGAGAAAGCGCGGGGACGAGAAATCCGAGCTTCATGGCCAGATCGGCACGTTTGCCTGATACGAGATCCAGGCTGTCACGTCCCGCCAGAATCGCCACACTATCGTGATAGGCAGTGACGTCGAAGCGGCGATTTTTTCCAGCTGTCACAGAAAAACTCGTTCGCACAGGACCGGCATCGGTCACAAGCACCTCTTTGACCAATGAATCCATACCTGAACCGGTCACCGTGATGACCAGTTTGCTCAATGCGGCAGACGCATTGAGTTTGGGCAACGAAAAGGCCGCATGCACCTCAGCCCGCTCCTCATCCTCGGGAGAGACCGCCAAAGGTTTATCACAGGCCACCACCAGAAGGACCAAAATTCCAACACTCGCCAAAAGAAACACTCTATTCAAACCATGCATTTTACTACTCCCGTAAGATTGTTCTATCGCGATATATACCGTTTCTTCTACCAGCTGACAATCATGTCAACGGTCGCCTTTTTGGCAGCGGGGTCATCATCCCCGCTGAGGAGATAATAGGCACCGCCGCCGACCGCAGCGGTTACGATCCAGAACACCGGTTTCTTGTAAATAGGTTTGGAGGGGCCTTTTCCCGGCCGCGTGCTCTGTGGGGACACATCGAGGTTGTCAGAAGTCCCGGCGGAAGAATCTGAAGGTCGCTCCACTTTTGCAGGGCCGCCGCTCATATCCTGCTGCATACGGGCCAGTTCTTCTTCGGTGATGAAACGAATTTGCGTGATCCCCGTCCGGCTCTCGTTGCCAAAGTCGTCCAGCGCACTGATTTGATAGGAGCATTTCGCAGCACTGGTTAATTCCGCCGGAATTGTGGTGCGGAAGGCTTGACCGGACTCGACGATGTCCGCAGAGGCCGAAGGAATATAGCCGACCATGCCGTTGGCTGTGCGGATACGGTAATAGGGAGGACGGACCAGGGTCACTTCCAGCTGTGCACCGGCAGGAATCGTCCCCATGACTTTATACTTCTCTCCAGGCCCGGAGTAGGCGGTGGCGGATTCATTCATTTGCACAGTGACCGGAATGCTCTCTCCACCTGTCATGAGCGTCATTTCACTTTCCGTAATTTGACCATCATGCTGCAAATGCATGGTTGCGGCCTTGATCCCTGAAGTATCGCTGATGTAGGCGATGATCGGCAGGGCGCGCCCCGTCCGCCCCAACTTTACCGGCTGGTGGGAAATCTTGGGAGGTGTCGTGTCAAACACCTGGCCCCACATCAGCACAGGCAACATCATGAAAACCGTCAAGGCTGTCACGACCTGGCTTGTTTTAGAACATGACATCTGTTTCATTTTACGACATTCTCCTTCGATATAGCGCAGGCCACCCTGTCCGTGGCCACCTGCCAAGACATTATAATTAATGTAATTATAGATTAAACACGGGGAAATCGCTACTTTAGACCTGCAAATTACAGTCCATTATTACAAAAAAGTAACTGTTAAAAAGAAAAACCTAAAAAAAAGCCTGACATCCGGAAGATGTCAGGCTGATGAATTCCAAAACGCAGAGCATGGCCGGGATCAGGAAATCTTTTGCACACGGTAGGTGATGACGCCCGCCGGCACTTGTATTTCGACCGTATCTCCCACGGATTTGCCGACCAGGGCCTTGCCCACCGGCGAGTCCACAGAGATCGCATCGGTGTCATAGGTGTGAAATTCGGCCGTGGGAACCAGTTCATAATCGGTCTCCTCCTTGGTCGCGACGTCGATCAATTGAACCCGGCTGCCGACATGGACCTGGCTCGAATTTTTCATGTCCTCAGTCATGATGCGCGCGCGGGACAGGGTCTCCTCAAGCCGGGCAATTTTGCGCTCAATGAGTACCTGCTTCTCTTTGGCGGCATGATACTCTGCATTTTCACTCAAATCGCCTTTTTCCCTCGCTTCGGCGATATCCTTGATGACTTTGAGACGCTCATCACGTTTCAAATGATGGAGTTCATTGGAAAGCTTATCATGCTGCTCTTGGGAAAGGTACATTGGTTTCATGAAAAAACCTCGTTATTGAATAGGGTGTTTCACTTTCGTGCTGTTTAATCACTGCTTGGGACAAACCGAATAAAAACGCAAACCGAACCGGCGTGAGAACACCGATTCGGTTTGCGTATAGTAAAACTAATAAAAAAAGTATAATATGTCAAGGAAAATCTGTCAAAAACGGACGTTTAGGACGCTTCAGCAATTAAAAACCTTGCTTTTTTATCAGCTTCTGCTAAATTGGAGTGGCTTAACAGAGGAAACAGCAATGTCTGTCAGCAAACAAAAAGTTTTTATCATCACCACCGGCGGCACCATCGAAAAGATCTACGATGAGGAAAGCGGCACACTGGCCAACCGCGGCTCGGTCCTGCAACAGTTGCTCGGCCGCCTCCGGCTCCCCTACACCACCATCCAGAGCTACGATCTCTTGTGCAAGGATTCTCTGGAGATGACGGACAAAGACCGGCAGATGATCCTGTTCGCTGTCGAGAATCTGCTGGAACATCGTCTGCCGATTCTCATCCTCCACGGCACCGACACCATGGAACACACCGCGCATTATCTGTACGAAAATCTGCCCCAAGTCTCCATTCCCATCATCATGACCGGCGCCATGAAACCCTTTGGTTTCGAAAATTCGGACGCTCTGCAGAATTTTACCGAAGCGCTCTTTGCCAGCAAAATTATGCAACCCGGCATCTACATCTGCATGCACGGGCAGATTCATGAACTTCCTGGTGTTTATAAAAACAGAGAAAAAGGAACATTTGAAAAACGAAATACATTAACGCATACCTGAAACGGGCGATTGCTTGAACCTTGAGAAGGCTTGAAACCTTCGCAAGGTTGTCCTGGTTCAGGTCATCATCAGACGACGGAGGTCGATATGTCAGTTGTATCCGGTTACAAACCCGCTTCATTATGGAAATACTTTGATGAAATCCGTAAAATACCCCACGGCTCCGGCAATGAAAAAGCCATCGGTGAATGGGTCCTGAGCGTCGGCAAACAGCTCGGACTCAAAGCCGTTCGCGACAAAGTCGGCAATGTCGTGATTTACAAAAACGCAACCCCGGGGCATGAAAAAGCCCCGACCATCGTCCTGCAGGGCCACCTCGACATGGTCAACGAAAAACATTCCACTTCCAAACACAATTTCGATAAAGATCCCATCGAGTTGATCGAAGACGGTGAATGGCTGAAAGCCAATGGCACCACGCTGGGCGCGGATAACGGCATCGGCGTGGCCGCGGCGTTGGCGGTGCTCGAAGACACCAAAATGGTTCACGGACCCATTGAAGCGCTCTTCACCATCGACGAGGACCGCGGTCTGAATGGCGCCCGCTCCATCTCCAAATCGGCGCTCAAAGGCCGCATCATGCTCAACCTCGACAGCGAAGACCTGGGCGTTTTTTCCATCGGCTGCGCCGGCGGCGCCGACACCCACATCGACGTGCCGCTCAAACGCGTCGCCGCCACGGGCAATCAGGTGCTCTATCTCCACATCAGCGGACTGCGCGGCGGCCATTCCGGCATCGACATTCATGAGGGCCGCGGCAACGCCATTAAAATACTCAACCGCATGCTGTGGCAGCTCTCCAAACTTTATACGGTGGAACTGGTAAGTCTCAACGGCGGCGACAAACACAACGCTATCCCGCGCGAGGCCTTTGCCGAGATCGTCGTGCAGAAAAAAGACCTGGCCAAAATCAAATCCTGGCTGCAGAAATCGCTCAAGGAAATTCGCCTCGAATTCAAGCCGGTCGAGACCAAAATCGCCCTGGAAATGGAAGAACTCAAAGGCGATATCCCCAAAGTGATCGACCAGGCTTCGAAAGATCGTTTCCTCGGCCTGATTTTTGCGCTGCCGCACGGCCCCCTGGCCATGAGCCGCAGCATCAAGGAACTGGTGGAGACATCCAATAATGTCGCCGCCATCAAATTTGGGGCCAAAGAGGCGACCATCCTCTGTTCCAGCCGTAGCTCCAACGGCGCGGCATTGCGGGCGACCCGCGACAAACTGGCGGCCATCGCTGCCATGGCCAAGGCCAGGATCGAGCAGCCGGAAGGCTATCCGGGCTGGATGCCCAACCTCGAATCGCCGATTCTCAAAGTGACGGCCGATACCTATAAGGAAGTAATGAAGGAAGAAGCGCGGTATATGGCCATCCATGCCGGCCTGGAATGCGGCATCATCGGCGAAAAATTTCCGGGTATGGACATGATCTCGTTTGGTCCGACCATCAAACACCCGCACTCTCCGGAAGAAAAAGTCCACATCAAATCCGTGGAAAAATTCTACCAGCATCTGGAAAAGATACTCAAGACGCTGGCGTAATGGATCACAAAAAGCCCCGAATCTTTCGGGGCTTTTTTTATGTCTTCGTTGGAAAAGCGTAACCACGAAGGCTCAGAGACACCGAGAAGAGCCCACCCGATCTGCTCATAGCCACACTATATATCAGCCCACTTCTGAACTTGGACCTCACCAAAAACAGGAGAAGGCCAAGCGAACAGCAATACAATCTGCTTCCTGTTTGCAGCATGCTTGCGAAACCGGCACAATATCTGACTCTGTTCAGACTTTCGGCATTTCGCAACCAGCCAGGCATGCGCCAAAATCCTAATTCACTGTAACAATTTTAAAAAACGCAGCGTACAATAAAAAAAGCCCAATTAAAATAAGTCTTTTCAATATATCGTATGCGGAGGATAATTCCCAGATGGCTAAGAAAAGCAGAAAAAAATGGTACATCATCGCGGGCGTGGTCCTCATCGCCCTGGTGGCGGTCTTTTTCTTCACCTCCAAATCCAAAAACGGCAAGGAGAGCGCAGAAGCTAAAGTCAAAGTCGCCCGGATGGACATCGTGGAAAAAGCCCTGGCCGTCGGCGCCATTGAGCCCAAAAACGAAATCGCCGTGAAATCGAAAATTTCCGGCGTGGTCGGCCGCCTCTACGCCGATGTCGGCGATTTTGTTCAGGCCGGTGCGCCGCTGCTGGACGTCAAACCCGATCCCACCCCGCTGGAACTGGCGGAGGCCAAGCGCGGTGTCGAACTTGCCGCCATTGAAATGAATAATCTGGGCAAGGAACTGGAACGGCAGAAAGAACTCAAGGACAAAGGACTGGTATCGCAGCAAACCTATGAGAGTCTGGCGCGGCAGTACGACGAAGCCGCCGTGCGCATGCAGATCTCTCAGGAGCGGCTCGATCTCCTGGAAAAAGGCCGCGTCCGCATCGCCCAGACCAACATCGAGACCACCGTCAAGGCGCCCATCACCGGGTACATCCTGCAGAAATCGGTGAATGTGGGCGATCCGGTGGTGCCATTGACCTCCTACCAGGCGGGCACAGAGTTGATGAAAATGGCGGACATGAAAGATTTGCTCTTCCGCGGCACGGTGGATGAAATCGATGTCGGCAAGATCGCCGAGGGCATGCCCTGCGAACTGCAAATCGGCGCCCTGCCGGGCAAGACGGTCAAAGGCCATGTGTCGCTGATTTCGCTCAAGGCGCGCAAGGAAGAAAACACCACGGTTTTCCCGCTGGAAGTGCGCATCGATGACACCGCGGGCGCTATTTTGCGCGCGGGCTTTTCCGCCAACGCCAGCATCATCATCAACAAGAAAGAACAGGTACTGGCCATCCCGGAACGCGTGGTGACCTTCCGCAACGATTCGGCGTTCGTGCAGATTTCGACAGGTCCTGAGCAATCCAAGGAAATCGTCATTGAGACCGGCCTGAGCGATGCCATCAACATCGAAGTCAAATCCGGACTGGAAGAA
>CAUJEL010000200.1 GCA_963169875.1 Candidatus Zhuqueibacterota bacterium | reverse complement strand
CTGCGCAAGAGCATCAAAAGAACAATCAGCCAACCGCGCAAAAAAGGGATGTGAATTGGATGGGATATTTGCAGCAGATCAGCACGTACACTGAGCCCAAGTCCAAAGTCCGTGCAGGCTGGTTTTTGATCTACGTCATTGATCTGTACGAATATTCTTTTTCGATCAAACCTGCAAAAGTTCGCATTCTCAAGAACGGCGGCATGGGGCGGATCACCGACGCATCGATGAAAGACTTGAATCAGAATTCCATTGGTGAGGCATCAGACCGGATGGTTTTAATGGCGCTTCATTCTATCGATGAGAGAGGCGCCTATCAAATCGGCACCCATGCAGGTCGGGATCGGCATTATTATGGATTTTTGCCGGGCGAATTGTTCGATTTTATAACGGCTCCGGTTTATTATCGCGAATCTGAAGATGATGGCCTCATCGGCCCGTTGTCGAGGAAGCGCGAAGCCACGATTAAATGGCAGGTCCGTGCATCGGAAGAGCACTTTAGCGTTCAACCGGTATTAACCATGGATTCTGAAGAGATCACACTTGACGAAGAGTGGCGAATATTGAGCAAAAAGCCGGCTTATGCTATTTACAAAGAGGAGCTGATCCATATCCGGAACCTGGAAGTCCCTGGCGCAATTATAACATCCCATCAAAGGCTGTTTTCGCTCTCGATCAAGAAGGGAGAATTTGACCAGTTTTTGGGCAAAGGAGTCAGGATGTTGCAGCAAATCATGCCGGTCGATTTTTCCAAACTCACGAACAAGAGAGTGGAAGTTAAGGAAATGGGAAACTGTTTCCTTGATGTGACTGAAGACACCCAGGAAATGCGGATGACGCTCTGGTTTGGCTATGGAGATTATAAAGTACGCGCAGGACTCCCTGTTCCGGTTTGGCATACGTTTAATGCCGAGACCGAAACGTTGTTTGAAATTCATCGGGATTTGGCAGGAGAAAACGCGGCGATGACAGAGCTGGAAAGTCGCGGTTTGCGCCCGCAGGTGAATGGTGTTTACCGTTTGAAAGTGAAAAATTCGTTGCCATGGTTCCTTGAACATTCACACGCATTGGAAAAGCACGGTTTTGTTTTCGAAGGCCTGGATGAATTGAAACAGTTTCGTATTCGCACCAGCATGCCACGGATTCGGATAGATGTATCATCGGCCATGGACTGGTTCGATCTCAAATTAGGTTTTAGCTATGATGGCATCGTTCTATCCAACAAGGAATTGTACAATGCCATCCGCGATGAAACCTCTGTCGTCAAGCTGACGGATGGCAGCTTTGCGCGCTTGCCGCAGGCATGGCAGAGAAAGTTACAATACTTGCGCAATATCGGCGAGTGGGATGCAAAAAAAGCGCGCCTGCACCGATCTCACATCACCATGATAGACCTGCTGAGTGAAACAGGGGAAGAGGTTATCACTGACAAGGAAGTGCGTCGTTTACAAAAGAAATTAAAATCGTTTCAATCCATAGAGACACAGGAAGTACCCAAAGGACTGACAGCCAGCTTGCGATCCTATCAAAAAGCAGGATATGATTGGCTTTGCTTTTTGCAGCAATTTGGATTCGGCGGGTGTCTGGCCGACGACATGGGGCTGGGTAAAACCATACAAGCTTTGGCGCTCTTGCAGCGTGAAAAGGAGCGCAAGGTCAAACTGCCGAGCCTGGTGATTTGCCCGACCTCTCTGATATATAATTGGCAAGAGGAAGCGAGCCGTTTCGCCCCGGATCTCAAAGTGCACATTCATTATGGCTCGGAACGAGATCGGAAAGATTTGCATTTTAACGGGGTGGACCTGCTCCTGACTACCTACGGTGTTATGATACGAGACGCCGAGTGGTTGCAGAAAATCAGATTTCACTATCTCATTCTTGATGAATCGCAACGCATCAAAAATCCGGCTTCGCAAGCGGCCAGGGCCGTCAAGGCGTTTCAAGCTGCGCATCGTTTGGTGCTGACCGGGACACCGGTAGAGAACAACACCGTTGAACTATGGTCGCAATTCTCGTTCATCAATCCGGGATTGTTAGGCAATCTTGCTTATTTCAAGAAAGCCTTCGCTGTGCCGATCGAGAAGGATAAAAACCAGGAAACAGCGACGGCGCTGCGCAAGCTGATTTATCCCTTTATTCTCCGCCGGAAAAAGCAGGATGTTGCCAAGGAATTGCCCGCCCGTCACGAGCAGATCATCCACTGCGACATGCAGCCCGAACAAGAAAAACTCTACCATAGTGTGCGGGATGAATATCGGCGGGAGTTATTGGAAAAGATCGACCTTGAAGGAATGGATCGCGCGCGCATGCATGTACTCGAAGGATTGATTCGGCTGCGCCAGATTGCTTGTCATCCCCAGTTGATGAAGGACGGACCGCAAGCAGAATCGGGCAAATTCAACCTGTTGAAAGACAGCATCGGCGAGATTATCGCTGAAAACCATAAAGTATTGGTCTTTTCACAGTTCGTCAAAATGTTAAAGATCATGCGTAACTATTTTGATGAGGAAGGGTTGCGCTATGAGTATCTCGACGGAAGCACCCGGGATCGCAAACGCGCCGTTGATCAGTTTCAGACCGATGAGGCGGTCAAACTTTTCCTGATCAGCCTTCGTGCCGGTGGTACGGGATTGAATTTGACCGCGGCCGATTATGTCATCCTTTTCGATCCGTGGTGGAATCCGGCGGTGGAGATGCAGGCAGCGGACCGAGCGCATCGAATTGGTCAGGAAAAGCCGGTTTTCATCTACCGTTATATCGCACGTGACACTGTCGAGGAAAAAATGCTGCTCTTGCAGGAACAAAAGAAAGAGTTGGTCTCACAACTCGTGAGCACCGAGCAGGGCGTGTTCAAAAACTTGACGCGCGCGGATGTCGAGATGCTGTTCAGTTGAGTGTATATGTCTGAGGATTGCTATTTTATTGCGTTGATACAATTATCTTCTTACGCCCAGGGAGGGGATTCCTTGGGCGAGCGAGCAAATCAGCAAAAACTGGAAATCTGCGCCGAAGTGATCACTCCCAGGGCATTTCCTCCCAGCGCACACACTCTATAGCCGCGTCTTCTGCGATACTGTACTTATAACCTTTATAATTGACGCGCTGGTATCGTACACCCGCATCGCGAAAAAGACTTTCGGCAAAATTACAGGCGATTAATTCAGCTTCTTCAGAAGTACCTGACTCCCAGATACGAAGCAGAAGAGATGCCGCTGTGCCAGTCGGTGGTTCTTGTTGCCCCCATTTATCGAAAGCCATGTATGCGGCATATTGCATGAATGCTGCAACAAGTTTTGACAAACGGTGCGTACGTCCATCAGGGACCAGCCTTCGCAACATGTCCAGCCAGACAGTATATACCGCGTCGCCAACAATGTCGCGCAAGTTTGGTGTTTGCACCTGAATTTGAGCGGCATCAGATTTTTCTGAATTCTGTTTTTTTCTCGCCATCTCTGCCTCATCTATTCCGGTTTCATAAAAAAATTAGTGCGCTCAGGGGGCGATGGGAAATGGATGCTGTGTCTATTTAAAGCCTATGATTTACGCGATGTAATGTATTATATCACAGGCTCTGATTGCAGTGATTTCACAATCAGTTTTTCATTTTCAGCATACCATAGATCCAGGTTGGCCTGCATGAAGAGCCAGCTTTCAGGCGAGGTCCCCGTGGCACGGCCAACCCGGATAGCCATTTCCGGGCTCATTCCTGCACGGCAATTGAGTAAAGCGGATAACGTTTTTCTGGTAATTCCCAATCGTTTTGCTGCCTCAGTTACAGTCAGATTCAAAGGTTTTATGACATCCTCACGCAAGACTTCGCCAGGATGCGTTGGTTTTCTTTTTGCATGCATATGAGACGCCCTCAATGATAATCTTGATAATCAACATTTATTACA
>CAUJEL010000199.1 GCA_963169875.1 Candidatus Zhuqueibacterota bacterium | reverse complement strand
TGTAATAATGACAGTTGAAAAGGTATTAACCGCCAATAACTTTATCTTACTCATTATATGGATTACTTCCAGCTGACATTTTCACAAATCAATCGTGCCGGATTTCAGCCAACTAATGCCCCTGGTGGCACATCTTTGGTGACAACAGAATTGGCAGCTATGATTGCCCCATCTCCAATTACTACACCTTTTAAAATTGCTGCGTTACACCCAATCCAAACATGATTACCAATTTTTATACCTTTGCCTGTTGGTAACTCATTGATTTGATGAAAATCATCATCGATAATTGTTACACTCCAGCTAATAGCACAATCTTCGCCAATTCTTATATCCTGCTTACATATTATTAATGAATTTGGGTTTATATAGGAATTGTCTCCAATATACAACTCTCCAGGATTAAAGACACAAACTCCTTTGTGGATTCGAACGTTATGTCCTCCAACAATAATACCTTGATTAATAAATCTTGTTTCTTTGCGACTCATAATTGTCACTGTCAAGTTATCAATATTACCAATAGACATATTCGTTACCGTAATTTTTCCCAAATTCTTAAATTTAATATTCCAGCCAACTTGGCATTTCCCATAATTTGTTATATTATAAAATAAATTTCTTTTAGTTATTTTTGAAAAATTTCACCACGCCGTCCACCCCCCATCCACCACCAGATTGGCTCCGGTCATGTAGCGCGAGGCATCGGAGAGGAGAAACAGAATAGCACCCTGGTAATCTCCTGCAGTAGCCATACGCTTCAACGGCGTCAAAGCCGTGTAGTTGCGCAGGAAATCCTCTTTCTGATTATTAAAGACACCGCCTGGAGAGAGAACATTGGCGCGAATGTTATATTCGCACAGATGCGTTGCCAAATACCGGGTTAAATTTATGATGGCTGCTTTTGAGGAGGCATAAGCCACCGGCGAATTGATGCCGGAATCGCCGTAAATGGACTTGTTGGGACTGACATTGCCATAAGTGGACGACAGGTTGACGATCACGCCACCGCTGTTTTCTTTAAAGTAGGGAACCGCCTCGCGGCACATCAAAAAGGTTCCTTTGAGATTGACGTCATGCACCAGCTCCCAGGCTTCCAAAGGATAGGATTCAAAGGGAGCGAAAAAATTGGAAGTGGTATCCAGGCGGCGGGTATTGCCTTTATAATGAAAAGAATTGACCAGGCCGTATAATACGCCTAAATCACTTCTGACCTGTGCAAGTGTTGTTTTGACGGATTGGTCATCCGTAACATCGGTCTGATAAATCCCGATTCGCTTCCGTAACATATCGGGTAGTCGTGCTGTTTTATCCTGCGCCATTTGCGTATCGATATCGGCAATAGCCACGCGAGCACCCGCATCTGCCAGGATCTCACAAAAGGAAAAACCAATCTGCCCGGCACCCCCGGCAACAAGTACGTTTTTACCGCTCAGATCAAAAAGCGCACTCGATTTTTCACCTATCATAGTTTTTCCACTTTTTGTTTATGAATGGAATCATGCATTTTAAGCAACAAACGCATATTGGCAATCGCATGCTGTTGATCCAGTTCATGCTCATACTGGTCGTTTTGAATCAGACTGAAAAACTCTTTCAACTCATTGATGTATAATTGATTGACATCAAAAGTTGTCGCTGGTTGGAATACTTTATCCTCTTCTCCAGCCTTTTTCAGGCGTATGACATTTTCGCTCCAGTTCCAGGTCAACTTTCCCGAATCGAAAAGTATCTTTAAAGTACGTTCATAATCCTTTTGCAGATAATCGAGATGCAAACTGGCAATTTTATCAGGATAGACGAACACGGCTTCGGCCAATTCTTCGACATCCATATCCAACCGGCTTTTGGAATTTCTGGCGCAAAAAACCGCTTCTGGCAGACCGAGCAAATATTGCATCAAATCAATTTCGTGAGATATGGTAAAAATCACTCCGCCGCCCAGTTCAGCCCGCGAGGCATAGCTGGCGCGGTAATCTTCTTCTGGATGCCAATTGGGCATATAGCTGCCAAACTCAAAACGGGCACTAAAAATACTCCCCAAATCATGGGCTGTCAACGCTTCCTTGATCCTGCGGATCATCTCGTGTTGACGCAGCATAAAACCTGTGTAAAAGACGCGGCCCTGGCAGTTCCGCAGGATTTCCCGGGCTTGCTGCAATCCCTCCCATGAATGGATCAGGGGCTTTTCCATGAAAATATGTGTCTGATTCTCTACGGCAAAGGCAAGTCCCTCATTATGCAGCGAAGTTGGCGTACAGATAAAAACAGCTTCTGCTTGAATGTGTTTCGCTTCGTCATAAGAATCGATGGTCTTGACGTATAAATCCTGTTCGAATTTTGCATCTCTTTGACGTTTCAGGCAATAGATATCGTCATAGCCCAGCGTATGCAAGTTTCGGATATGACGTTTGCCGATGGAGCCGCCACCTATGACCAGGATTCTCATAGAATGATTTCCAAAATATTTGAAAAACTTTTAATTTTATAATTTGCTTCCACCGGCTCGCGATAGTTAAACGCGATGGTGGTCAGTCCAAATGCACTCGCGCCATGGAGTTCATCGCGATCGTGTGCGACAAAAACCGCTTCCTTCTTGCCAAATCCGGCGTGTTGCAGACAATATTCAAAAGCTTCGACTTCGGGTTTGCGATGACCCATCTCGCTGGAGACAAAAATATAATCGAAATAGCAATCTATGGCAAAGCGCTCCAGGATTGCATTTACCTGCACCGCAGAGAGCTCCGTATCTGAAAGCACCGCATTTTTAATGCCGTTCTGTTTGATTTTCTGCAAGGTAGGCGGTACATCGGAAAATGGCTTGGTCTCGCTTTCCAGTTTTTTTTTGATTTCCCAATTAATCTGCAGCAATTTTTGCTGCTCAGGTTGAGGTATCTCGAGATAATCCAAAAATTGTTTGAAACCTGTTTTGTATTCCAGAATATTTTTATGGATATCTGCCAGATATTTTTCGTCCCAGATGTCAAACAATACGTGATAGGGAATCTTGAGCAAGCCCCGCTCGTGGAAATAATGGTGCAGCCATCGTCGCCATGCGGTTGCGTCATAAAGGATATCACCCATGTCAAAAATGACCAGATTATAATGATGGGTTAAAGTCATTCAAAATCTTCCAGGCGCAAAGTTGTATTTCCAGCTATATCCTTGACAAGACGTTTTCCAATCACAGCCTCTCTTTCGCGCCAGATGATGCCATCGCCAGGGCTTTTCAGGACGATCAATTCTTCTGTCAGAATTTCACCTTTACGTAAATCTCTTTTACTGGTCAAACTGCGCGCCAGTTTCTTTCGCGCCGTATCCGCGGCGGGATCATACTGCTTGATGCCATCACCCAAGGCTATTTCTACTTCACGGATATACTTTACCAAGCGGCGCAAGCCTTCTTCTTCCAGGGAGCCAGCTTGATCAGTTCCCTTCATCGCCCTGGACAGCGTGATGTGTTTTTCGACGACAGCAGCACCCAGTGCCACCGATGCGACCGATGGAATAATACCCACGGTATGATCAGACAAACCCGTCAACATGCCAAATTTCTGCCGCATGCTCTGAATTGTACGCACATTGATGCGCTCCAAATCAGCCGGATATTGTGATATACATTGAAGAAGCACAATAACAGGCGGTAGATCGCCAAAAGCTTCAAGCGCTTCATCTATTTCTGCAATTCCAGCCATGCCTGTCGAGATAATCACCGGTTTTCTCGTTTGGGCGATCGTCTTTAAAAGTGGTATATTGGAAATATCGCGCGACGCAATTTTATAAACTGGGTTGCCAATTCTCTCCATCATTTCTACAGAGGGCTCATCGCACGCGGTACAGAAATAGACAAGTCCATTGGCCGCTGCATATTCTTTAAGTTCATGGTGCTGGTTCTCATTCAATTCAAGATGTTCGCGATGTTCACCATAGGTCCTGCCAAAAGAATGCGGGCTATCGTAAGGCTTGTTGTAGAGTTCGTCTGTTAATTCCCAATGTATATCACGCTTTTGGAATTTTACGGCGTCAGCTCCACACCTGGCCGCCATTTCGATGAGTTTTTTGGCTGCTTCCATATCTCCATTATGGTTCTGGCCGATTTCTGCAACAATGAAAGTGGGTAAACCATCACCTATTTCCCGGCCGGCCATCTTGATACGAATATCATTCTGCTTCGCATTCAGATAGCCATGGAATTGAGAGACATTTTTATCCAACCAATGATAACAGGATTCCAATGAGGGTATTGTCTCTGTGCCCTCAATTTCCATCAGCATTTTATCAAAGCGACGCAGTTCCTCGCCCGTGTCAATGGTCAGATATTTGTCCATGGCAGGTTTTAATCCAGCAAAATCAGATGGCAAAATTTTTATAGAAAATTTTGGCTGTTGTTTTCGGAAAAATGGTGTGACGTGTTCGTGATCAAATGGATCATCCGTCAATTGCGCGCATTTGTGCAAGGCTGCCACTTTTATAAATTCCGGAACCACGTGAGAGAGTCCATCGAGGCAGAGATATTCTACATTCTCCCCAATAAATGCCTTGTACGCAAGTTCTGATCTTGCCGGGTCATAAACGGGATTATCTGCTGTAAATCTTACGATAAGATCATCTTCTGACATATCAGATGAAGCGAGAACAAAACGCTGTAAAACATCATTCTCATCACCGCGGTAGTAGAGTAAATCCCGGCTTTTAGCAAGGGCTTCGATGGGCTCATCGGCAGGATTGTTGCTGGTGGCAATCATTATCTGATCGATGAAAGACATAGCCTGTACGCGTTCTATGACTCTGACGAGTAAAGGTTTGCCGGCAACCGGCATCAGTGATTTGCCGCGGAATCGTGAGCTGGTTAATCTGGCTTGAATGATCGCTCTGCTCTTCATAAAAATTTCCTGGTAAAATACATCAAGTGAAAAACATCATCTTTCTAAAATGAAATCCTTGATTCTTTTGCTCGCTAATCCATCACCATAAGGATTAACTACATTTTTTCTGTCCATACCGGAATGGTTGCTTTTTAGTACTTCCTGTGCATGGGTCACTATTCTTTCTTTTGAGGTCCCCACCAAAGATGCACATCCCGCCTCGACGCCTTCCGGACGTTCGGTGGTATCGCGCATCACCAAGACCGGCACGCCAAAGGTGGGTGCCTCTTCCTGAATACCGCCGGAATCAGTGAGGATGAGGCTGGCATGCTTCATGAGATGAACCAGTGAAAGATAATCCAGCGGCTCGATGAGCTGGATGTTGGGGCGATTTCCCAATAATTCGTACACAGGTTGCCTGACATTGGGATTGAGATGAACAGGATAGATGAACTGCACATCCGGGAAAGTCAGGGACAGGTCGCGAATGGCCAGGCATAACTCCCTGAACGGCTCGCCAAAACTTTCGCGACGGTGCGCGGTGATCAATACAATTCTATGATCTAAAGAAACAGTTTTGAGATTACTGGCCTGCCAGTCAAACGGACGAGAAGAGATATCCAAAAGGGCGTCAACCACGGTATTACCAGTGACCATAATTGCTGAATCGTCAACGCCCTCCTCCAACAAAACTTGCCGCGCCCGCTCGGTCGGTGCGAACCAGGCGGTGCTCATGATATCAGCCAGGCGCCGGTTAATTTCTTCCGGGAAGGGCCGACGGCGATCGCGGGTGCGCAGGCCTGCTTCCACGTGTCCAAAACGAACGTTGCGATAAAATGCAACCATGGAGGCGACAAAAACGGTGGTCGTGTCGCCCTGTGCCAACACCCAATCCGGTTTTTGCGCCTCAATGACCTGATCCAGTTTTATAAATAGCTGTGCGGTAAGAAAAGACAGGCTCTGGTTTTCGGTCATGATCTGCAGATCGAGGTCTGGAACAATATTAAAAATTTGCAGTACCTGATCCAGCATTTGCCGGTGCTGCCCTGTGGAACACACAATCGTTTCGAACTGGACAGGATCACTTTTCAATTCCTTGATCACCGGAGCCATTTTTATGGCTTCCGGTCTGGTTCCGATAACACAGAGAATTTTCTTCTTCATCTTTAGGGCGTTGATATTAATCTTGAAGTTGTAAGCATTTCCAGCAATCGGCCGGTTGCCAGGTCTATTTTGGCTTTAACAGAATCTTGAAGAGCGAACATCTCGCGACTGTAGGTGAGCGCATATTTCCAGGAACTCATTTTTTGAGATGAGTTGGTTTCGAGTAATCCCCTGGCATGTCGTTGTACTAATTTTTGTACTTGATTATCCGCTTTCAGAGCTTTGCGCACACTATCCGGCAAATGAGGCGCAAAAAAATGATCACTCAATCCGAGTCCCAGTAAAACAACTCGCTGGCACTGTTCTTTTTTGCATCTTTGCAGAAAAGGAGACCAATCCGCAGCGTCGAACTGATCAGCCAGGTCGGCGATGTCTTTTATCCATACTAATGATTTTTGCAGGTGCCGAGCAAGATGGATGCAGAGGCACTGCATCAGATCCGCTGGATTTAAATAAGCTAATGTTTCTTGTTGATAGTTTATGGTGGTTATATTCTTGATTTTTTGCGGAAAATTGAAATGAGAAGTAAAATATCCAGGGGCGATGTCCCAATGAATTTCAAGAGCCGGTTTTCGATCCGCGCCCAGAAGGATATAATGTGACTTGAATTGGAGATAATGCTCGTGGGAAAGTCCCTGATGATCCTGATAAAGTGTATAGCCGTTCGCCTGAACGATCTCCAGGACTCTGGCAACATTTTCTCTAGTGACAAAAATGTCGAGATCACAAGCAGCTCTGCGTAATGCAATGTCCTGGTACAGATAATAGGCAAGCGCCGGTCCTTTGAACGGAACAGCTGTAATTTCCTCCTGCTGCAGCAAGTGCAATAACCTGATAAGTTCCGTGGAGAGCTGGAGATTTCTAACCAGATTTTGCTGATAGGCTAGTGAAAATGGTTTGAGGAATTGCGATGGTACCAGTGATTTTACTTCGATCAGATTCCTGTATAATGGCGGCAGCAATCCCCAGAGAATAGCAGAAGAGTAAACCTTAGACCAATCCAGCTTCTGCCGGGCGATTTCGGCAAAGCGTTCTTTATTCTCATTATCAAGGTTTCTACGCGAACCGAGCAGGATGAATTGGGTTTCAAGTGCTGCATTTTTAAGCATTGTTTTATAGTATACGGTTCGTGTTGTTGGGAAAGGGGGAAGGCATTTCGGAATTTGGAAACAAATGATTTCGGATTGCGGAAAATGATTTCGGATATCGGAAAGTGGGGGCTTAAATTCCGAATTCTGAAATCACAAATCCAAAATCTCATCAATCCGGAATTTCATGCACTGACTGATTCCTGGATAGGCAACGGAAACAGCTCTCCCGGTTTTTTACCAGTAATTTTCAAGTAAAGAGAATCCGGACAAAGATCGATGTTCTCACCCCATTTCAATTCTCCGGATGCACCGATCTGGACACTTTCAAATCGCCCCTTCTCCAACCACTCAGCAAAAATGCCGTGTCCTGCCAGATGAGATAAATCAACAGTGCCTTCTACGCCATCCTCAAATCTTATCAAAATTTGGTATTTGGGCAAAGTTTTAAATTCTTTAATACGAAACATTGGTTCGCCTGCTAAATGCTCTTATAATTAGTATCAAAGCGGACAAATGGATTTCGGATTTCGGGAAAGAGGACAGAGGGAAGAGAACAGACCATCCGAAATCCGAAATCACAAATTCGAAATCTCCTTACACAGCTTCGCCATGTCACTCCATGAACGTACACAGAGATATTGAAATGAGTATTTGGGTGAGGAATGAAAAAGCTGACATGAAGATCCCCGATTTTTTAATATAAAAATTTGAACGGATCATGTCAAGGGAAAAATATGATTTTATTGTATTATTAAACCCATATTTACAAATAATTACAATTTGTAGCGCCCACCGGTCAGCGTTTCCTCTTCTCTCCTGCATCCGAGTAGTAATAGGAATAGTAGCTGTTATAATACCCATAGCCGCGGCCGACTTTGACGCCGTTGAGCACCGCGCCGGCCAGGTTGGCGCGCGCCCGCCGCAGATTGGCAATGGCATCGGCCACCATGCGAATGTTGGTGGATGCGAACTTGATAACCAGCATGGTATGACTGGCCTTGGTCGAGAAAAGAATGGCGTCGGTCACCACATTGGCAGGCGGCGTGTCGATGATGACCAGATCGAACAGGCTCTCAGCATGCGCAAGAAAATCGCTCAGGCGCTGACTGGCGATCATCTCCGCCGGATTGGGCGGATTGGTGCCGCAGGGGATGAGAAAGAGATTGGGGATATGGGTCTTGTACAGGACCTGGTCTATATCACATCCCTTGATCAGGCAATCCGACAGGCCCGGCGTCTTTTTGAGGCCGAACACTTCGTGCTGTTTGGGCTTGCGCATGTCACCGTCGATGATGACCACACGCTTGCCCAGCTCCGCGTAGGAGATGGCGAGATTGGCGACGGTCAGCGTCTTGCCCTCGCTGGGGATGGAACTGCTGATGACCAGCGATTTGATGGGCTTGTCGACGCTGGCGAACTGCAAGTTGGTGCGCATGCTGCGATAGGTGTCCACCACCGGATCGCGCGGCCGCAGGGCGGTGATGAGAAAGGCCTTGTGTTCGCCGTTGCCGGGATGCACCGATCTGTGCGCAGATTTCTTTTTCTTGCCCCAGATCGGCCATTTGGAGGCCTGCTGGAAAGGAGAACTGCCGCCGATCAGCGGCACGGCGCCGAGCAGGGGCAGTCCCAGTTTCTGCGTGACATCATCCTGCATACGAATGGAGTGATCGAGGAACTCCATGGTCAGAGCCAGTCCGAGTCCAAGGCCGAGACCGAGGACGATGCCGAGCATGATCTTGCGCCGGGCGTTGCTGGGCATGGGCTCTTCCGGCAGACGCGGTTCATCGAGGATGCGCAGGCCGCCAGTGCCGGTGGCGGCGCGGATGCGCGCCTCTTCGCCTTTTTCAAGGAGGATATTATAGAGATTTTCGTACACGCTCCTGCCGCGTTTCAGCTTCGCCTCTTCGATGGCTCGGTCCATCAACTGCGGATGCTGCGAAGAGTACTGATTTTTCAGCCCCTGGAAATAGCGCTCCTTGTTCTTGAGAATGTAGAGATTCAATTCTTCCTTGATGCGGTTTTCCTGAATTTCTTTCAAGACGCTCTCTTCCACGGAAGAGGTGGGCATGGCGTTGGCGTTTTCATTGATGATGCGCTGGATGAGCTCGTTCTTGAGCGTGTTGATGCGCGCATCGATGGCAGCCAGCTGTATCGCATCGGCGGTGCTGTTTTGCAGCTGTTCCTTTTCCACCGTGAGGCGTTCAAGGTCGCTCTGCAGCTGCTGGATCATCGGACTGGAGGTCTTGTCCAGCGCCGGCGACACCGGCGCCTTCATCTCGCGCAAACGGCGGTCGTAGGCGGCGAGATTGGCCTCGGCCAGCTCGCGCTGCGTCCGCACTTCCTCGAACTGCATCTCCAGCGCGGTGAATTTGTTGAGCAAGCCGCTTTCGTCGCCTGGGAGCATTGCCGGGGTATTGCGGTTGTACTCCTGCAGGGCGCGCTCGGTCTCTTCGAGTTTATCCGAGGCGATCTCTTTTTGCTTCTCGACATAATCAACGATGTTGCGCGTCTGCTCCAGTTTGACCTGGCGCGTGCGGCTTTTGAACAAGTCGATGGCGATGCTGGCGATGCGATAGGCCACGGTCGGGTTGAGGGCCTCGGCGCGCAGAAACATCAGGTCGGTCTTTGCCGAGGAGACCAGGGAGATGCTGGCCAGCGCCAGATCAATCTCCTTGTCAGGCACCCGCAGCCGCCGCAGCACCGAGTCCGCAGCCACGCGCTCCTGCACCATTTCATTATAGGTGCGGCTGGCGATGACGGCCTGAAAGAATTCGATCTGCTGGGCGCGCTCCTGATCCTGCCAGTAACCAAAACGGGTGTTGCCGAGCAGCGACTGCAGCTCACTGTCCGAGTTCTCGATGACAAAGGTGGTTCCGGATTCGTAGATTTTGTCGCGGCTGAGCACGTAAACCAGCGTTGCTGATAGTACGAGTGCGAATACCACCACGATGAGCCATAGGCGCCGCTGCACGATGTTGATGTAATCCTGCAGGGTCCATTCGTGGGCCTGGTTGGTGTCGATTGCTTCGTTCATGCGTTAATAAGCCCCTTGTTTTGATTGCGGATTTTGGAAAATGATGCCGGATTTCGAGAGATAAGGATAGAGGACAGAGATCAGAAGTCAGAGAAAGCTTAATCTTCTTTATCACGGACGCGATAGCCAAAGACTTTTTCTTCCAGATCGCCGATGCGTTGGTTGTAGACGTCCAGGGTGTACAGTTGAGCTTTCTGCTCAATCAGCATGTCATCGATTTTTTTCGTTTGGGCGTCCAGAGCGTTGATGACATAATCCATTTTTTCTTCCAGGCGCGTAACCCTTTGCGCGAGTGAATTATGATCCGTGCTGAGGTTAAAGTAGCTAATTTTCAGCTCTTTTACGTCTTGCTTCAGACCGGCTACGTCTTGCTTGATGATTGCAATATCCTGCTTAATTGCCGGAATTTCGGTCATTACATATTCAGCCAGCTTTTCGAGCAGCGCATACGTTTTTTCGAGGGTTATCTCAGCCATAAATGCCTCCAAAATTTACAGAGATCAGACGGCAAAGAGCTGTCATTGTGGTACATCCAGGGACAAAGGAGCATAAGGACATAGGGAAATAAGGGAATAAGGGAATAAGGGAATAAGGAAATAGAGAAATAGGGAAATACACTTGCAGCATCATGCAAAGCGCTGCGCCTGCAGCGAATAGAGCCGGGCGTAGATGCCATTGCGCCGCATCAGCTCTGTATGGTTTCCACTCTCGGCCAGATGTCCGTTTTCCAGCACCAGAATGCGATCGGCTATGCGCGCCGAAAACATTTTATGACTGATAAACAGTGCAGTTTTACCTTTTGCCAGCTGCAGGAATGACTGATAAATGCGGGTTTCCGCATCTGCATCCAGACTGCTGGTGGGCTCATCGAGGATGACGATGGGCGCCTCGCGGAAAAAAGTGCGCGCCAGGGCCATGCGCTGCCATTCACCGGTTGAAAGCTCGCTACCCTCTTCTATCCAGCGTCCCAACGGTGTATCCATCTTTTGAGGCAGTTTGTCTATGACCCGGTTGGCGCCCGCCAGACGTGCAGTCGCTTCGATGCGTTCATCCCCTGCGTTCGATTGGATATCTCCGTACCAGATGTTTTCGCGCGCGGTGGTGTGATACTGGGAAAAGTCCTGTAGCAGCACACTCATGGATTGGCGGATATCCGCTACGGCATATTCACGAATATCGTGGCCATCCAGGGTAATAACGCCCGTGTCCGGGTCGTAGAGTCGGCACATCAGTTTGATGAGGGTGGATTTGCCGCTGCCGTTCTCGCCCACCAGGGCAATATGCTCTCCGGGCGCAATAGTAAAGCTGATGTCCTGCAACGCCGGTTTGCCACTTGCAGGATATTGAAAACATACCTTTTCAAAAGCAAGGCCGTGTTGCACCTTTTGCACCAATCGGCGCGGTGCCGGCGGGTCCGCAATGTCCGGTTTAACTTCGAGAAAGTCAAAAAGCGAGCGAAGAAAAAGGGAATCCTCGTATAGCTCCGCCAATCCTTTTAATGTCGATTGCATCGAGGTCTGTCCGCGTTGAAAAGCCTGGTAATACATCACCAGTCCGCCGAGCGTGATGGCGCCCCGGACCGCATCGCGGGCGATGAAGGCGAGCAGCGCAAAGGCCACGACCACCGTGAAAACCTGTCCCGCCAGCTCGGCGAGGGTGCGCCTGCGGTTCAACTTGAGCCGTTCCATGGCGACGCGCCAACGCAGCTCCTTGAACCGGTCGATAAATAGCTCGCCCAGGCCGAAAAGCCGCAGCTCTTTGGCATAGACTTTAGAGGTGATGAGCCAGCTGTAATATTGGGATTTTCGCTCCGAATGCGTCCATTTCTTGTGCCATTCATAGAGACGGCGCGAGAACCGGTATTTCACCCAGACAGCCGGCACAACGGCTATTCCTGCCAGTATGATGACCAGCGCATTAAAAGTGAGCAGCACCGCCACCATGGCGCCCAGGGTGATGGCGTTTTGCACCAACTGCACCAATTTATTGACCATGGAGACCGGCCGGAACGCGGCCTGGTTCTGCGCCATATGAAGATTGTCGAAATAGGCCGGATTTTCATAGAAGGCCAGATCGACCTGCACCGATTTGGCGTGGATCAGATTCAAAATATATTCATTGACGCGCAGATCGCGGTACTCCTGAACGATCTGCGCCAGGCTGTTCAACAGGGAGCCGAGGACACCCGCGGCCGCAGCCAGAATAATGAAAGTGAATAGCTTTTGAAACGCATCACTTTTATCGGCCGCTGTCACTCCGGTTGCCGCGGTATCGACAACCAGTTTGGTCAGATAAAGCGTAACCAGCGGGAACAGTCCCTGCAGTAATACCAGGAAAGCGGTGAGAAGGGTCCATTTCCCGGAGCTTTTATAGACCAGTTCCGCGGCCTGACGCAGCGCAGGAAGACCGGTTTGGATCTTTTTAATGATCGATTTCATTCAATACAGTTGGCAGTTGGCAATCGGATTTTGTGGCCATTTTACATCCGACATCATAGATCAGAGATCTGCCGCGTCGTCCGATTCAACGGTACGCGGTGATCATTCTTTCAAGTTTGGTGAGGATTTCAGGTTCCTCTTTGAGCTCAGCCAATGGTTTTAAATCATCGCGTATTTGTTGAATATTTAAAACGCCCTGCTGGCGCTGCAAAATGGATTCGATATCAAACCAATCTATGCCACGATTAGCGAAGGACTTGTGCACGATCAAATCTTCAGCGGAACACGTGCGCAACGAGAATTCTTGATTAATAATCCAGATCGAAGAGCGGCGAATGGCATTTTCTTCAAAGGGTATGGCGCCAAGAGCAATATCAAATGGGGTGCGATTTTCGTCTTTTATCAATAAGACCCGATTTTTCACGGCAAACTCAGCAGCATCCGATCGCCGGGGCGTGAATTGCTGCAACAGTTTTTTTATATAATACTGCTCGTTGCCAAAACCAGTGAGCAGTGTCATATCAACATCCATGGTCATGCGAGGCTGGCCCCAGCGCTGTACAGCGAGACCGCCGATAAAGCAAAATTTCCATCTTGTTTGTTCACAGAAATTTTGCAAATTTTGGGCCGCTTGAAAAATGGGATTCATTTGCGATTTTTATGGAATATTTTTTGCTGTTCAACCAAACCGGAAGTCACTTCTTGATCCGGGACGTCAGGCATGTCATGCGGCAGGCTCAGCAGAGCATCAATGGCAGCCAAAATTTCCTCTTCGCTTTTTCCGGCCAGCTCGCTTTGCCGCTGCTCCGCCATGGCAACAGCGGCCTGACGCCACTGCTGCATCCAGCGCTGCTGATCATTTTTGTCTATGGCAAGTCGCATTTTTTTTGTCTTTCGGCGTTCGGTCGTGCCGATCAATCCCGGCCAATGTTGCGGTGGAGATAAAAAATCGGTAGGGCGACCGGATCATCCAGGGCGTTGAGGCATCGCGACGGCGGCCGATGGCGCGGCGGCCGAGCAGGAGCACGTTTTCATCTCCGCCAGGTTTTTTAAAAATCGCTATTTTGAGATGGCGCGCACGGATGATCGGGAGGCGCCGCGGCAACCATCGCGGCCACAGGGCGGCCAGGCGATCGAGAAGGCGGCGCCTGGTGCGCTGCAGTTCTGCGTATTGATGCCCGGCCAGGCCGTTCCAGGTTTTCAGGCGGCGGCTGCCGCGCTGGATTTCGACGACGCGGCCGAGGATGTCTTGAGGCTGTAGCAGCCAGGGATCTTCGAGGCGGTTGTTGTCTCCGCGGGTTTTTATGCCCCGGGGTGTGATTTTAATTACGCGGTGTACAATCTGCGCTTTGTCTTGCGGCGATTTGAAAATGACCACATCGCCAATTCGAATAGGCCTGCCGGTACAGGGAATCGTGATCAGCCCATCCCCCGCCTTGAAAGTGGGATGCATGCTGGGGCCGATATATGTAAACGATTGTGCTTTCAAGAGGCTAAAAAGACGGGGATTTGCCGGTTTGGAAAGTCAGAATATTGGGCGATAGCAGGGATTCACGGTTGTGCAGAATTAATAACTTTTGCCTTTATGATAGCCTAATAGTGCTATGCCGGCAATTTTTGCCAATCGCCAGGCACAAACATCTTCTTTGATTTGTATATCCCACACATCTGCATTTTAGTATATAAGCCAGTCGCATAAGGAACCGAAGTCACCTGGAGTTAGTTTTTTAATCTCGTGCTCTGATCGTTCGATTTCTTCATGACATAGCTAATCTTCATAATAAAAATTGGGAATAGTTATTAATGATAGATCGTCGCAAATACCAGCCTAAATGGAAATGTAAATTAGAGTAACTCGCAGCATTTCCGCAATTTCATCAGAAATCCAGTTGAATTTGCTCCATACGGATATAAGGTTCTGCCTGAGCGAGCGAAAGAAAAATATATTAGACAAGTTGAAGTTCCTGAATTTTTTCCCAGAATTTTCCATTCAAGCTTACATTGATATTAAATGCCCTAATTTTTTTTAGAATTGTGCTTGCATTATCCATTAGTTTATTTTGGATCAATAATCTTTCTGATGGTGTAAAAATTGGATAAAATCGACGTAGTGCCTCATTTGCGGATTTATAAATCTTCAGGCATGCTTCTGTTTTGCTAATGGGGGTTATAGCATCGACTGGGTGCTTATTTATAAAAAAAAATGCTGTTAACCGTGAATAACTAGATGAATCCCAAGTTTTTTTGCACTCTCTATTCCAAATATAATCACTCCAAGTTGGGAATGGATGTACCAAATATTCATCAGATAAATCCTTTACGATCAGTACCTCATCATCAGCAATTGCTTGCCAATGATCGGGGATCCTGCGCGCGCATGTAGTTTTGCCAGCATTTCCCTGGCCGACAATTGCATATCCTTTTCCGGCATGCTCGATAAAAGCTGTATGTAGACATAAGCCTCCATGCCATATACTATTGACATAGATTGGGAATAGCCCTTTTGACATCGTCATATAGTAATTATTTATTGATACATCAATATTTCTAAGACTCAGCTTTATATAATTATCTTCGAGTAAATCATTAATTCGGTCAAATTTTGATGAGGAACGGCTCCGAATACCAATATGATAAGCAGATCTATGTGGTAATAAAAAAAAATCTTTCTCAAAATAGATTGCTCTCTGTTCCTGTTGATATCGGCAAGGTTGCAAACACATGATTTTTGTATAATCTTCAAACCATCTGTGTAAATTGTTAGCTGCGAGAAAAAACCATTTTTTCCCATCTCGTAACTCTAATTTATAACCCTTTAGATTTTGTCCCACAGATGTTACCCTGCTGATGAAACATAAAATAAATCGTTTCAACCTATTGTTTATTATTATTACATAAACAAGTGTGCCTAAACCTGTGTAACACCGTTGCCATTTTGGCAAAAACCGTTATTATTCGAATTTCCGTTTGTACATCTGCCCCCAGACACCGTGTTGCCTTGTGCACATGTATTTACACCTGCTCCTGAACCACATGAATAAGCAGCAGTTCCAGAAGTACATGTTCCTCCTCCTGTTGGTGCCGAGCCGGAAACACAATCTGCACCGAAGGCATTGTCTAGTGCATGCATATCATGCAATCTCGGTTTCTCCCACTTCATTTGAATCCTCCCTATCAGTTTTAACTGATGATTTTTGACGTGAATAGTTAAATTGATTTAATTGATGCGCTTGTTCACAAAACCAAAATCCAGCGAGTATATTCTTTGTCCGGTAGTAATTCTGTGCCACGCATGAACCGAGACAAATATTTTTCATCAAACAATCGGAGCATACACCTTTGAGATTCTGCGGCAAACCCTCACGCAGCTCATTCAGTACCCGGTTCTCCCGCCACACCGTATCCAGGGGATCTTCGCCCGCCCGGCCAAAGATCATCTCCGGCACGCTGGTTCCGATGCCGCACAAGGCATAGGAACCATCGTAAAGGACACCAAGAACCCCGAGAATGCCGCAGCGGCTGCAGCCATCACCCTCTGCCCCGAAAAGCCTGCTCAACGGCCGGAAAGCCATGGGATGGTCATAGTACAATTTTATCTGCGTCCGGCCCGACAGCTCATTTTCGACGAATTTGCCCAGATCGATATACTCTTCGATCGTCAATCCCTGATCCGCCTCGTAAATCCGCTCGCCGCGCTCCGTCGGCTGGATGAGATTGAACTTGACAGAACCGCATCCCAGCTCTTCCGCCAGCCGCACCATGGGCTCGACCTGGTCCACATTGATGCGCATGATGCTCATGATGATCTGCGGTTTCAGCCCGGCCTGAACCAGATGCCGTATCCCCTGCAACGCTGCCTCGAACGATCCCTTGACACCGCGCACCCACTCGTGGGTCTTTGCGTCGACGCCGTCGAGGCTGACGGAGACGGAGGCTGATTGGCAGGCGGCCATTTTGTGCGCCAGCTCCGGCGTGCACAGCACGCCGTTGGTCTCGACCGTCAATGCCAGCTCTTGCTCCCGGATATGATCCACTATTTCATCGATCCGCGGGTGCATCAGCGGCTCGCCGCCGGTGAGCTTGACGCCTGTCAATCCCAGCGGTTTGGCCTCGGTGATGATCTTTTCAAAGAGCTGATAATCCAGATAGCCGTACTGGTGCTTCTCATCCTGAAACCTGGGTGCGATCCAGCAGTGGCGGCACGCCAGGTTACATCCCTCGGTCAAATAAAAATACAGGGTCCGCAGGGGATATGATGTTTCAATGGACTGGTTCAGTACGTTTACTCTCAACAACGTATGTATGCCTGATAACAGAAATCCGGAAATAAGGGCAATACTGATTATCAATTTATTTCGGGTAAAACGCCGCCCGCACCAAGGAAGCGTTTGAAGCAGGCATCCGGACTGGGATGGTCCACTTCGCCTGTTAGTTCGTAAGCCACCCCGGGAC
Source organism: Candidatus Zhuqueibacterota bacterium (assembly GCA_963169875.1). GTDB lineage: Bacteria > Zhuqueibacterota > Zhuqueibacteria > Residuimicrobiales > Residuimicrobiaceae > UBA2214. Next base: position 15,730 of record CAUJEL010000199.1, on the reverse strand, counting down.
AGTTACCTGTACAATAGTTAATATAATTACAACTGCTACAAAAGTCAAACAATTTTAACGATATTTCGTTACGTGCTCGCATACTTTGCATCAGGGGATGGTTCTGCCACACTTCTCGCAGATCGTCATGATTGATACGGCCCATCTCCATGTGACTGAGCATGGTGCAGGGCGTCATAATACCGTCTGCGCGGACCGCCATGCGGTCAAAGACGCAGCCACAGGCCGTCAGGGCGCCGGTTGGATGCGCCGGCGCCAAGCCGCCCAGACGCGCCCGCTCCATCTCGCTCCACATGCGCAGATCGGCCTGCGGCCCGGCGTTGGCGCTGAAGCGGCCGGGATAACGCTTCACGAGATCGGCAAAAACCGCCATGAGTGCGCTGCGCTCGGCAACATCCAGGCCGATCTCCTGGTCATTCAGCTTGCACAATCCCATATACGAAGCGGCATTGGTGGAAAAAGCGGGTAGCCCCAGTTCTTCCAGCAAAAACCGGGCGATGTTTTCCAGATCATGGTAATTGAGTTTATTGAGCGTCACCCGAACGGTCACCGGCACGCCATGGCGCTGCAGGTGCTGCAAACCGGCCACTGCTTTGTCGAACTGCCCTTTGCCGCGTAGCTGATCATGTACTTCAGCCCTGGACCCATCCAAAGAAACCTGAATATAGTTGCAGCGCCGCGTCTCTTTGATATATTTAGCCCAGGCGTCATCGATAAGGGTGCCGTTGCTGAGCAGGGAAAAGCGCATGCGGTTGGCGATGATGCCTTCGAGAAGCTCGGGCAGATCCTTACGGAAAAATGGCTCGCCACCAGCCAGGGAGAGTCCCATGATCCCATAGTGGCCGCATTCGACGAAGAACCGCAGCCACTCCTCTTTGGGCAGGTCTGTGTCCACATCGCCGGGGCCGCTGAAATGATAGCAGTACTTGCAGCGCAAATTGCAGCGGCTGGTGATATCAATGTCGAGCGAACGGGGTGATTTTATCACATTTGGCATAAGGGCAAACTCTACGGGAAAATGCTATATTATGAATACTGAATAATAAAGATTGAATGCTGAATGATGAAGGTCGATTGTCTGATGGTAAGCCATAATTTCCGGCTGTTGACTCGTAATCCAGCATTCAAAATTCAGAATTGCTTTTCATACCCCGCGTATCCCTTGTCCAGCAACTGCTGGATGAATTCCTGCACCTCGGCTTCGGCGTTTTCCGGCACATCCTCGCACTCTTTTCTCAACTTGGCGACAATGTCAGGAACCGTATGTTTGCCATCGAGATGCTTGTAGATGAAGACGCTCACCGGATTGATGGCCGAGGCGTCCCCGGTATCGGGGTCAAAAAGAATGGCCCAATCGTCGAATTCTTCGCGCAGAACGATGAGCGGATTGGCCATGGGTTTGTTATTGGTATCACTTGTCATAGGAATGCCTTTTTTCAGATACTACTCTTGCGTTTATTCCAAAAAGCTTCAACCACGAATTACATGAATTGTTTTTTATAAGCCTGGAATCGTAGTCATTGGTAAAATTTTTAAATTAAGGGATTAGGAGAGTGGACTCATTCTTTATTAATTCGAACAATATACCAGGCCGCGATGGCCAGGGTGCTGATGTCGCGCGCCACGCTGAGCACGCCTTTCCAGTAATTTTTCTTCTTGGGGATATAGATGATATCGCCGGCCTTGACCGGCGGGACCTGGCTGAACTCCTGGGTTTCGAGGAATTGCTTCAAATTGATTGTGTATTCGACGTTCTTTTTCCGCGAGGGTGAAATATAGCGGATTTGATCCAGTTTGGCGTCCTCCAGCGGACCGCCGGCGCGCATAATCATATCAAGCACCGTGGCGCCCATGTAATTGTCAAAGATGCCAGGACTGCGCACCGCGCCGAGCACCTTGATCGACGCGAGCACAGGATTGCCCGAGACCATGATGATATCGCCTTCAGTGACCGTGGGGTTCTGCTTGAAATCGCTGTCAAGCAGAAACTTTTCCATGTCATAGGTGCTGCTGATCATCCGGCCGTCGATGTTGCGGATGAGGGTAATTTCATTGATGCGTGCGCCGGGCGTAACCCCCTCTGCGATGGCCAAAGCGCCCTGCAGCGATGAGTTGAGCGGCACCGCCACCAGTCCGGGCCGCTTCACCATGCCGAGAACGCTGACGTTTATGGTGTTGCTCTTGGCGAAACTGACCGTCACCACGGGATAGGTATTGAGATAGCGCGACAGCGTGGCGACGATAATCTCGCGCAGCTTGTCGAGCGAGAGGCCGTCGACCGGCACGCTCTGCATGAAAGGAAAATCAATGGCTCCCTGGGGATTGACGGTGACGACGCGGGACAGTTCCGTGTGGCCATAGACCACGATCTCGATGACGTCGCCGGCTTTGATTTTGCGTTCCTGGGCGTGCAGGCTGCTGACGAGCAGTATGCAAAGAAACAGGAGCAACAGATTTTTTTTCATGGATTCTTCCCTTATGAGAGGTGATGCAATGTACGATGGAGTCGCGAAATTGGCACAGCTTCGCCTTGTCACTCCAGAGGAGTGACTGATGTTTTTAAGCCGGCACTCCCGTTCTTCGTGCAGCTGCGGATGCAGCCATCACAGCTTCATGAGCGTGCATTAAACGGGAATCCCGACCCGCCCCGTTGTAACCCGGGCGAGTTGTATCAAAACAGTACAATTATGACTAAAAATAGTCGATTCAATCGCAGAATCTGACAATAATCAGAAATGAGCAAATTTCATACCAGCAGGAAAGTGCCTGATCGCTGCAAAACGGTTCTTCCCTCCCCATCTCCAGCGCAAGGGGATGAATTCCTAATTGTGTTCGATTTGCCGATGGGAGGCGTGGAGAGATCCGAAACGTGGACAAATCCCCAATGATTTTCTTAATTGTCCCACCAGCGTCCAGAGTATTTCATGCATGGCTCGAGTACTGGACAGATTGAAAACAATTTGTATAATATAATCGTTTTCAGCTATTATTCAAATAATTTATTTAAAAATGTCATGAAAATCGGCAACGCGCTGTAACCGGCATCCCGTTCCGGCGGCGAAAACAGCAAAGATCATCGCGCGGTTCTGCTCCATTCACAGGGCCCCCTCATCAGACTTGGCTTGCCTGTCCCACTCACTTCAGTCAATGCCCAGGACGACACCCGCCCCAGGGCTCCCTCAACTCCGTCTTCGCATAGCCAACAGCTTGTCCTGACAGCACCACCCGCTTGAATCCGTGGTTCTCGCCCAGGCCCCGGATGCTGCCGGATTCCAACCTCAGCGGCCCTCTTTATGCAGCGCCATCAGGTACTGCCCATATTCATTCTTGCGATTCTTCTTCGCCTGTTCCAGCAACTGCTCGGCGTTGATCCATCCCTTATGATAAGCGATCTCTTCGAGACAGGCGATGCGAAATCCCTGCCGCTCCTGAATGGTTTTCACAAACGCGGAGGCGTCCAGGAGACTCTCATACGTGCCGGTATCGAGCCAGGCGTAACCGCGTCCGATGATCTGCACATTGAGGCGCTTTTGATCAAGGTAGACGCGGTTGACATCGGTGATCTCCAGCTCACCCCGCGCGGAAGGTTTGATGCTCCTGGCCACCTTCACCACCTGGTTGTCGTAAAAATAGAGTCCCACCACCGCATAATTGCTCTTGGGATGCGCCGGCTTTTCTTCGATGCTGAGCGCCTGGCCGTTGGCATCAAATTCGACCACGCCGTAGCGCTCCGGATCGCGGACGTAATAGCCGAAAACCACGCCGCCGCCGCTTTTTTCGATCTGACGCACCGATCCTTCGAGCAAATTGCTGAAGTTGTGTCCGTAGAAAATATTGTCGCCGAGGATGAGGCAGGCGCTGTCGCCGGCGAGAAACTCCTCCCCGAGGATGAACGCTTCGGCCAGTCCGTTGGGCGCCAGTTGCTCTTTATAGGAGATGCACACGCCAAATTGACTGCCGTCACCGAGCAGCTGTTGGAAGCGTGGCAGATCTTCCGGGGTCGATATCAGGAGGATATCGCGCAGTCCAGCCAGCATAAGAGCCGAGAGCGGGTAATATACCATGGGTTTGTCGTAAATGGGCAGCAGTTGTTTGCTGACCGCCCGGGTGATGGGATAGAGACGCGTGCCGGCGCCGCCGGCGAGAATAATGCCTTTCACGGGGTGTTCCTTCTGCTGATGTTTCAAATCGGGCCGCAGCCGCCGGCTTTGCTGAATGCACGGGCTGCACCCTGGCTTGATTATTTGCGGCCAGGTCTGATGCATTCACTGGCTGCACACGGGCTTGATTTTTTGCGGCCGCCTCTTAACCTTGCGAAGGTTCCCAACCTTCGCAGGGTTGCCTTGCGTACATCAATCACTCAATTCAGGTTTTAAGAAAAGGATGCCGTTTCTCCGCATCCGGCACGATGGTCTGCGCATGGCGGATCTGATAGGCGATCTCGACCGATTCGCGCGCCTCCTCGATGCCATGGCCGCGGCCGGCGAGTATTTCCTCATAGACGCGCGTGTGCAGATCGGTGAATCCTTCCGAGAATTCGACCTCCTCCCCATCCACGGTGATGGAACGATAGGTGGACTTGACCGCCTGAGCGGTTTGCGCGGGCAAATCCTTGCGGTCCAGGGAGAGAAACCAGCGCACGCGCGCGCGCTGCAGCTCCAGATACCCCGCCGCCTGGCGGTCGGTGCTGCTGTGCACTTCAACGCTTTGCAAAGGTCCGAAAATCCAGGTGAGCAAATCAAAAAAGTGGATGCCGATGTTGGTGCTCACCCCCCCCGATTTGTGCACCTCGCCTTTCCATGAAAAGAGATACCACTTGCCGCGGGAAGTTATATAAGTGAGATCCACATCATGGACGCGATCCGCGGGTTCTGCGGCGATTTTCTCGCGCAGCGCCTGCAGCGCTGGATGGACGCGCAGCTGCAAAATGGTGTAAACGCGGCGGCCGCTCTCGCGCTCCAGCTCCGACAACACATCGAGGTTCCAGGGATTCAGCACCAGCGGTTTCTCGCAGATGGCATCGGCATTCAGGCGCAGCGCAAAGCGAATGTGGGCGTCGTGCAGATAATTGGGTGTGCAGATGCTGACATATTGAATGCGCTCTTCTTCGCCGAGACGGCGCAATTTTTCCGCATGACGGTCGAAACGCTCGAACTCCGTGAAAAAATCCACATCATAGAAATAACGGTCGAGGATGCCGACCGAATCGCTCTTGTCGCAGGCAGCGACCAGATGGTTGCCGGTATCGCGGATGGCTTGAAGATGCCGCGGCGCGATGTAACCGGCGGCGCCGATGAGTGCAAAATTCATGGGGAATTTCTCCGGAATGCCTGGTTTTCTTTGGGCAAATTTAAACCATTTTTGGGTAAAATAAAAGGAAAAAACAGGGAACGGAAAATAGACCATGGACGACAAGAAATAAACCACGGAATACACAGAAAACACGGAACACAAATCGTGAATAAAGAAATTAACCACGGAAGACACGGAACACAAATCACAAACAAAGAAATGAACCACCGAAAACACAGAAAACACGGACATGCGCCTGCTCAAACTACCCACTGCCTTCTGCCTACTGATCTCTGTCCTCTGCTCTCTGTCCTCTATCCCCCGCCGCCCGTGGTCTATCTTCCGTACTGCGCCGCGGCCAGCAAGGCCTCGATCATGCTGAGGGGATTGGCGCGGTTCTGGCCGGCTATCTCAAAGGCGGTGCCATGATCAGGCGTGGTGCGCAAAAAAGGCAAGCCCAATGTGAAAGAAACCGTGCGATGAAAATCATAGGTCTTGGCGGCAATATGGCCCTGATCATGATAGAGCGACAGGATGGCATCGTAGCGGCCCTGGGCGCCATGGTGAAATACGGCATCAGCAGGGACGGGGCCGCAAACGTCAAGTCCCAATTCCGCAGCGCGGGCGACTGCGGGCGCCAGGATTTTTTCTTCTTCATCGCCAAAGAGGCCGCCATCCCCGGCGTGGGGATTCAGGGCCGCCACGGCGATGCGGCGCTGCGTCAGACCCAGCTGCCGCAACCCCTGGTCCGTGTCCCTCACGCCCTGCACCACACGCTCGATGTTCAGTGCGTCCGCCACTTTCCGCAAGGGGATGTGCTTGGTCAGGAACGCAATGCGCAACTTGTCGACGACGAACAGGGTCAGCGGTGAAGGGGTTCGAGTCAAGTGCGCAAGCATGTCCGTATGGTCGATAAAAGGGACCTGGCCGGCCTGCAGGGATGCTTTATTGATGGGCGCCGTGCACAGTGCGGCGATTTTTTTCTCCACCGCCCAGTGCACAGCGGTTTTGATGGCGGCGTACGCGGCCGCGCCACATGCGCCGCTCACCTGCCCCATCTCCACCGCTCCGCCAAGTTGATGCGGATCGCAAAGATAGAATATCTGCGGCGCAGGACGCAAGTTTTCGACGCGATCGATCTCCACGATCTCACCGTGCAGGCCGGTCTGCTGCATGGCCTGCGCCAGCACACTGCGGTCGCCAAAGAGGACGGCGTCCAATGCGTCTGCAACGCGCGCATCCGCCAGGGCTTTGAGGGTGATCTCCGGACCGATGCCGGCCGGATCCCCCAGGGTAATTCCGATCAAGGGTTTCATTTTCGTTTCATAGCCCCTTTTGCTACGCGAAGAATCAACTGACCTTAAACAAAAGTGCCTAGTGCTGCAGGGACGCCCATCACCACCCGTATGATACTTTATTCTTCATCTTCGAACAGGCCCATCTGATCGCGATGTTTTTCGGCGCGCCCTTGCTGGCATCCAGCGTGCGGCTGCGTTCGATAGTTTGACAGAGCGCGCCTACATAGGGCCGCAGCACAGGGTACATGAAGCGGCTGGCAAAACCATCGCTAAGCTCAAACAATCTTTTCGAGAGATCATCCGCCATCTTCACGGAAACACCTCCACCGGAACGCCCGTTTCAGATGTGCACCTTTGCGCAATCGCCTGCAGGCGCTCGACGCCCACCTTGTGAATGCCCTTGTAAGGCGCCGGACGGTCCAGCGTGTAGAGCTGCACTTCCACGGGCTTTAGCACTCCCACCTGTTCGATCCACGCGGCCACCTCCGCATCCCCGCAGTTGCTGATGTCGCCGTCGAGGATCATGGTCTGCATATGAAACTGCCGCAGCAATTTGAGGCCGGACAGCACATCCGCGAAACGGACATCCGCGGCGGGATGATTGATTTTATGAAACAGATGTTCATTCCCGGCGTCCAGCTTCATGATGGGCAGGTCGACGCGGTCGATGGCGGCGCGAACCCGGGCTTCATGCACCCGGGTGGAATTGGATAACAGGGTTATGGCCACTCCGGGGGCAACCTCGTCTCGAACCGCACGCACGGCTTCAATGATCTCTGCGAACTGCGGATGCATGGTGGCCTCGCCGCTGCCGGAAAAGGTGATATGCTCGCAGGTCAAGCCGTTGTCAAAGGCATGGCGCAGCGCTTCAGCGACCTGTGCGGGCGAGACAAAACCGCCCTGCAGGCGCGGGTCATCTACCCTTGAGGGCCGATAGGCGCCGCACTCGCAATAGAGGCAATCGAAAGAACAGACTTTGTGCGAGTTGGGCCAGAGATTGACGCCGAGGGACATGCCCAGGCGGCGGGAATGGACAGGACCGTAAATGATATCGCGGTTGAGATAATTGCTATACATCCAGTGTCTCGGCTCCAGTCGGATCAGATCAGTCCGGTGTGGCGCAGCACGTCGATGCCGTGCACCACGTCCGTGGTTCCGGCGTGGTGATGCACTTCGAGGATGCGCAGCGAATCGGGTTTGAGATATTTCTTCAGCATGGCAAAGTCAAAATCCCCCATGCCGGGGGCGAGATGATCCTTGATGCCGGAGATGTCGTGAATGTGCATGCCGGCGAGATGATCCTGATAACGCTGCAGATAGTCGCGTTCGTGATCATAAATGCCGAGGCGGTGATAGATTTCTGCGTGTCCGACGTCATGCCAGTAGCGGAATTGCCCGCCCTTGAATTCAGAAAAAATGGCGGCGAATTCATCGCCAAAAGGGATCTGCGACAGCCGGTAACGGTTCTCGACGCCGATGAGTATGCCCCATTGAAAGGCTTCCTGATGCAGCAGATCGAGCGTGCGCATCAACTGCGGCCAGTGGCGTTCGATCAATTGGCTGCGGGTGCGCAGCACCTCCTGCAGATAGGAATGGAAATCGGGGCTGTCGAGTTTCTCTTGTTCATAATGACGGAAAAAACGGCGCATTTCACAGGACATATCCACGGCGCCAAGATGAAAAACCACGAGGCGAGCCCCCAATTCAGCGGCCACCTGAATGGATTTCAAACTGTATTTGACCGCCAGCGCCCGTTCCTCTTCATCCAGTGAAGCTGGATTGAAGAGACTGGCGATGTTGTCGCTGCCTTCGTAACCGGGCGGTATGGGACTGTAGTTGTGAACGGTCAACGCCGAGAATTCCCCGCGCCGCAAACGCGGCCACATCTGCAGGAGCATGGCTTCGGAGACGCGATAGTCTATTTCCAGGGTGTTGAGACCGGACTCGGCCATGCGGTCCAGCAGTTCATGGCCGTCCTGCAATCGGCCGGAATACCAGGCCGTGGAAATGCCGAAATGTTCATTTAGCTTTGGTTTCATATCTTGAAATGTAGAAATAATTTTCGGGATAATCAACAGGAATAGATGGCAGGGGCGGGCAAAGGCTGGTGTTTCTCCGCGCCGTGGCGTCTCTATTTATTTTTTGGACAGCCCTGATCGCCGGGGTATCAAAAAATCAACCACAGGGACACAGAGACACGGAGAAAACCAGGCAAGATTTGGCGCAGAAGCGGTCGGTTGGATGTTTTTTTCCATTTGTGTCGGAATCTGCCGAAAGTTCCATCTTTTTGAAAACCACCCGGAGGTTGAACCCCCTGGAGAGACACGTCCCATGGTTGGACCATGGGACGATCAGGGGGGCCAGCAGAGACTAGATATTCAAGGCCGCATCAAATCCGTAAAACCGCCGCAAACCCTCGGCGTATTCGCTCAAGCGCTTGTCAACGCGGCCATAGACCGATTGCTCCGGCCAACAGCCGTCGGCATCCCGTTCGCCGGCCGGCATGCCGGTCAGGATCTCGATGCCGCCTTCCACCGTGTCAACGGCGTAGATGGTGAACAGCCCGCGGCTGGCCGCATCGACCACCTCGTTATCCAGCATCAGGTCGGGCACATTGAGGCGCGGGATCAGCACGCCCTGGCTGCCGGTCAATCCGCGCGCCTTGCAGAGCCGGAAAAATCCCTCGATCTTTTCGTTGACGCCGCCGATGGGCTGAACCTCGCCGTTCTGGTTCATCGATCCGGTCACGGCCAGATCCTGGCGGATGGGCACCTCCGCGAGGCGCGAGAGCAGCGCATAAATCTCCGTGGACGAAGCGCTGTCGCCGTCGACGCCGCCATAGGACTGTTCGAAACAGATGCTGGCGTTCACCGAGAGCGGTTTGTCCTGCGCAAAGCGGCTCTGCAAATAGCTGGAGAGGATGAGCACGCCCTTGTCGTGGGTGGGACCGCTCAGCGCGACCTCCCGTTCGATATTGACAATGCCATTTTTGCCCATCGAGGTTTGTGCGGTGATGCGCGAAGCCTGTCCAAAACGGTAATCCCCCATGCTCAGCACCGATAATCCATTGACTTGACCGACTTTGCCGCCATCGGTATCGATCATGACCGTGCCTTCGATGGTCTGCTCGAGAATTTTCTCTTCCACCAGATTAAGGCGGCGCCGCGCTTCCAGGAGCGCCTTTTCCACATGTTCTTTTTCGACAATATCGGATTTGTCCGCGATGGCTTGATAATGGGCTTCCCGGAGCAGATCGGCGATGTGCGTGAATCGCGTGGTCAGCTTGTTTTGCCGGCCGGTCAGACGGACGCCATATTCGGCCACCTCGGAAACCGCACCGGCATCGAAGGGCAGCAGTTCCTGATCGTCGCAAATCCGCTTGATGAATTCCGCATAGCGTTTGAGATTGACCGGATCATTCTTCATGGCCGAATCAAACTCGGCCTTGATTTTAAAGATCTTTTGAAAATCATCGTCCGCCTGATAGAGCAGCTGGTAGAGATAGGGGTCGCCGATCATGATGACCTTGACCTGGATCTCGATCGATTCGGGCTTGAGTGCGGTGATGGAGAAAAGGGTCATCTGATCATGACCGCTGATTTCCGTGGCACGGTTTTTCAGGACCCGTTTGAGGGTGTGCCAGACGCCGGGTTCCTGCAGGACGTCCATGGCATAGAGAACCAGGTATCCGCCGTTGGCATGCAGCAGCGAACCGGCGCGGATGCGCGTGAAATCGGTGCGCCATTGCCCCTCACCATCCATGAGCCGTTCGATGGTGCCGAAGAGTTTGGCTGCGGTGGGCGAATTCTCAAAGATGACCGGGGCGCGGTCGCGGCCGCCATTGTCGACCAGAACATTTACGCGATACTCGAGGAATGAATCCGAACCGGTATAGGGTTTTTCGGGCCGGGGTTCGCCCTCCTCGCTAGCGGCATGGTGCCGGAACAGATCGAGATTCTCGAGCAGATTGTCGCGCACGGAATCGAAATGCGCGCCGAGCTTGGCGTCCGGAAATTTGCCGCGCAGTTCGCTCAAAGCCTCTTCGATGAAGGGCCGGATGATGGACTGGTCCAACTCCGCCAGCTTGGCTTTTTTCTCACGCTGCAGTTTCTGGTTGGCTTTATAGAGCTTGGCCAGTTCCCGGGTCAACTCGACATAGACGTTCTGGATATGCTGGACCTGTTTTTCGGTGATTTTTTTCGCGGCCAGCAGTTCGCCGAGACTTTCCAGGGGAACCGGCTCATTATCGATGATGGGCAGGACGTCCGGTTTGGAGTAGGGGCCCACCTGAACCTGCACCAGGGTGAACTGCTCTTTTCGCGCCATCGCTTCGAATTTCTGCAGGTTTTCATTCTGCTGCCGGGTGAAAGTTTCCGCCAGTTTTTCGCGTTGTTCACGGGCGCGTTCGCTCTCCATGAGCTGCGGCACGCCAGCGCGCAGATGCAGAATCAGGTCGTCCATTCCTTTTTTCAGGCGGCTGCCCTGTCCGGCCGGCAGGACGATGGCCAGCGGCATGTCCGGCGTGCGAAAATTATTGACATAACAGATGTCCGGCGGCACTTCCCGCTTGAAACGGTCGTCCTTCAACAGAAAGCGCACGGTGGTGGTGCGGCCCGTGCCCGCCGCGCCGGCGACAAAAATATTATACCCGGCGTAATCCAGTTCAAATCCCGCCTTGAGCGCTTCCACGGCGCGTTCCTGCCCCACAATTTGACGGAAGGTATCGAGGTCATCGGTGGATTGAAAGGCTTTGACGAACTCATCGCACTGCCAGCGCAGTTTTTCGACCGGGACTATTTCATAGTGTTTATTCATGACCTGCTCCTGAAAAAACAAACTGACCTGATTAATTCACAGCCAAAGACGCAGAGGTACGCAAAGAAAAGAAAAACATAAAGATGGCATTAATAACAACTTTGATAACTGAGATCAAAATCACATAAATTTCGATAATTATAATAAAAATAGCTCGGCGGTCTCGGCGCGCTCGGCGGTTTATGAATAGATCAGGCTAAACGATATGAATCATTCAAACGCAAAATCGATCTGTTCCAGCCGTTTGCGCTCTTCCACGATTTCGCGGTACTCCTGCAGCACTTCGTCGCGTACTTTTTCGCCGCTCTTCATCTCCGCGCGCAATTGCTCGATGCGCAAATCCAGTTTGGCGATGCGAATGGCATTCATGCAATCGAAGGCGAAGCGTTCCGGATGGGCTTGATGCGCGGGCGATTGCAGGACGCGCGAGATATTGCTGGCGATCACCGGATCCTGGATCAGACTCAGATAACGCTGCATCTCAAAGGCGATTCCTTCGAGCCGGTCCAGCTCGAGATGTTCAAAAATCAGGCGGATATCGGGGTGCAGGAAATCCGCCGCCGGAATCACGCCGAGCATGCGCGGCAACAATTCCGGATGGGTGAAGACGATCTCCAACAGTCCCATCTCCGCGGCGCCGCGTTTGCCGGCGAAGAAACGGTCGCCTTTGCGCTCCTCTGTCCTGGGCGCGTCGGGACGCAGCTGCAGGCGCAACCGCTGCTCCATCTTGCGCACCTCGCTCCACAGAACCGCCTCTTCGACGTGCAGTTTCTCGCCGAGATCGCGAATGATGAACGATTTCTGGATCGGATCCGCCATTTTGGCGACCGAACTCAGCAGATCCCGCGCCGATTCCGCCTTCTGGCTCGGCGTCTTCAGCATGCCCTTCTGTTCCATCAGGCGCAGCTTGTAATCCATCAGCGGCATGGCCTGGCTGAGCTGCGTCTGCACGGCGGCAACGCCCTTTTCGCGCACGAACTCGTCCGGATCCTGACCGGAGGGCAACAGACAGATGCGCACGTCAAAGCCGTTGCTGAGCAGGATGTCGGCGCCGCGCAGTGAAGCGGCTGCACCCGCCGAGTCGCCGTCATAGAGGATGAACGCGTTGGCGGTATAACGGCGCAGCAGGCGCGCATGTTCATCGGTCAGCGCGGTGCCCGAAGTGGCCACGACCTGGCTGATCCCGGCGCGATGCAGGCTGATGAGATCGGTATAGCCTTCGACGATGACCACGCCATTTTCGCGCCGCACCGCCTCGCGAGCGAGATGCAGGCCGTAGAGGATGTAGCGTTTCTGATAGACATCGGTCTCGGGCGAGTTGATGTACTTGGGCGATTCATCGTTGACGATGCGCCGCGCGCCAAACGCCACCACCTGCGTGCTGAGATTGTGTATGGCAAAAGTGATGCGGCCGCGAAAGCGGTCGTAGGTGCCTCCGCCCTCCTTGCGCAGCACCAGGCCGGCGCGGATCAACAATTCCGGATTCACCGATTTTTTGGCGGCGTACTGCAGCAGGCCGTCCCAGCGATCCAGGCTGTAGCCGATGCCAAATCGGGTGTAGAGCGCCTCGTCGAGTCCGCGTTTGCGCAGATAATTGCGCGCCGGTTCGGCTTCGGCGGCGTGCAGCAGATTATCGACAAAAAAATCGTTGGCCATGTTGTTGGCGAAAAAGAGGGCCTCTTTTTCCTGCAGCTGCGAGATGTCTTCCTCTTCTTCCGGCAGCACGATCCCCGCGGCCTTGGCCAGCAGACGCACACTTTCCGGGAAGGTGAGGCGTTCGATCCGCATCACAAAGGTGAAAACATTGCCGCCGGCGCCGCAACCAAAACAATGAAAAATCTGCAGTTCAGGATTAACACTGAAGGAGGGTGTCTTTTCCGGATGAAAGGGACAGAGGCCGAAATAATTTTTGCCGCGCTTCACCAGAGTGACATAGCCGGAGACGATATCGGCGACATCGCTGGCCATGCGCACCTGTTCAATTTTATCCTGGGGAATCTTCACAGCATTTCATCCGTAAAAAACATCTTGACTTTCTGGGGTTTTGTTAATATGATGAAGCATGGAGAATTGAGCTGTTTCACACGTCCATATATTTCACCTGCCAACCCCAATTTATCACTTAAAAAGGAGTGAATCATCGTGGCAAAACGGACACTGCCTTATCTCCTCGAGCAGAGCGCAGAGCGCTTTCCGGAAAATATTTTGCTCTGGGAAAAAATAGGGGATCAGTATCAAGGTTCAACTTACCGCCAAGTCCGGGAACAGGTTCATCTATTTGCCGCTGGATTATCGAGTCTGGGCATTCAAAAAGGCGACCGTATCGCCCTGATTTCCGAGGGCCGCAACGCCTGGGTGATCGCCGAGCTGGGCATCCTCTATTGCGGCGCCATCAATGTGCCCATTTCGGTAAAAGTCGATGAGCTATCCGACCTGAAATTCAGACTCAGCCATTCGGGGTGCCGCATGGCGATAGTCTCCGGCGGCCACGCGCACAAGATCAAAGCCATTAAAAACGACCTGCCCGAACTGGAAAAAGTGATCATTTTTGATGAATCGGCGACGCCCGACCCGGACGAAGTTACTTTACAAAATCTCCTGCAAAAAGGCAAGGATTATCTCGAACACCACGCCAGCCTGTTTGCGGAGACCTGGCAGGCCGTCGAAGAATCCGATCCCGCCAACATCTGCTATACCTCGGGCACCACGGCCGATCCCAAAGGCATCATATTGACGCACCGTAATTACACCGCCAATGTCGAGCAGGCCAGTTCGCTGCTGCCCATTCCCGAGTGGTATACCTCTCTGCTGATTCTGCCATGGGATCACTCCTTTGCCCACACCGCCGGCATCTATACCCTGATGAAAAACGGCGCTTCCATGTCCTCGGTACAGGTCGGAAAAACAGCCCTGGAAACATTGAAAAATGTGCCCATCAACATCAAGGAAACGCGTCCGGTGTTTCTGCTCAGCGTGCCCGCCCTGGCGACCAACTTTCGCAAGAACATCGAGAAAGGCATCCGGCAAAAAGGCCCCAAGGTGGAGGCACTTTTCAACAAGGCGATGCAAACCGCGTATAAATACAATGGCAACGGCTTTGACAAGGGAAAGGGCTGGCGCAAGGTCTACAAGCCGCTGCTCATGCTGTACGATAAAATCCTGTTCAGCAAAATTCGCGAAAACTTTGGCGGCCGGCTGCAGTTTTTCATCGGCGGTGGCGCGCTCCTCGATATCGAGCTGCAGCGTTTCTTCTACGCCATCGGCATCCCGATGTATCAGGGTTATGGACTCACAGAAGCCGCCCCCATCATCTCGGCCAATGTACCCAAATCGCATAAACTGGGTTCCTCCGGCAGCCTCGTCGCCGGTCTGGACCTGAAAATATGCGACGACAAGGGCAATGAGGTGCCGCAAGGCGAAAAGGGCGAGATTGTGGTCTGCGGCGAAAACGTCATGGCCGGCTATTGGCGCAATGACAAGGCGACAGCGGAGACGCTGCGCGATGGTTGGCTCTACACCGGCGATCTCGGGTATATGGATAAGGATGGTTTTCTCTATGTACTGGGCCGCGAAAAGAGCCTGCTCATCTCCAACGACGGCGAGAAATACAGCCCCGAAGGCATCGAAGAGATGATCGTCTCCAACTCGGAGTATATCGATCAGATGATGCTGTACAACAATCAGTCGCCCTATACGGTGACGCTTCTGGTGCCCAACAAGGAAGCCTTGCTGCGCTTTTTGAAAAGTAAAAATCTTTCAGCGCAATCGGAAGCGGGGCAGCGCGAAGCGCTCAAACTGCTCGAAGGTGAAATCGGCCAATACCGGGAAGGCGGCGAACACGCGGGCCTTTTTCCGGGCAAATGGCTGCCCGCGGCCATTGCCGTGCTGGGGGAGGGATTCACCGAACAGAACCGTTTCCTCAACAGCACCCTGAAGATGGTGCGCGGCCGCATCACCGAGCACTACAAACCGCGGCTGGATTATCTCTTTACGGCTGAAGCCAAGGATATCTGCAACAAACAAAACATGACCATCATATCCAGGTTCAGCGAATAAAATCCGACAGGCTGCAAACATAAAGGCTGCCCCCACAGGCAGCCTTTTTCATTATAGACCGTTAAACCTCTATTTACCCAGCATTATTTGTTAGCTCGACCTTCCCGGTCAAGTATGTTCACCATAAGGGTGCCTTGAAATCTGCGCATGGCTATCGCGGACACTGTAAGAGTTGACAAGCCACCGGACCGCTGACGCTTTGAAGCGTGCAGGCGACATGGATGCGTATGCCGACAGGTTGGCTTGATGATCAGTTCTGCAAGGAAAAA